>DASZOA010000542.1:0-3547 GCA_035551055.1 Solirubrobacteraceae bacterium | reverse complement strand
GACGCTTGTACCATCAGCCGGGTGACGACCGCGACGACCGACGCGTACGCGATCCCCGCCGAGCTCTCCGATCTGCGCGAGATGATCCGCCGGCTCGCGCAGGAGCGGATCGCCCCCCGCGCGGGCGAGATCGACCGCGCCGCGCAGTACCCGCAGGACGTCCGCGAGCTGCTCGCCGAGCACGACATCCTCGGGCTGCCGTTCGAGGAGCAGTACGGCGGGACCGGGACCGGGACGCTCATGCTGCAGATCGCCGTCGAGGAGATCGCCAAGGCGTGCGCCTCCTCGGCGCTGATCCTCATGGTGCAGGAGCTCGGCACGCTGCCGATCCAGCTGTTCGGCAGCGACGAGCAGAAGGAGCGCTTCCTGCCGCGCTGCGCCAGCGGCGAGTGGACCCCGGCGTTCGCGCTGTCCGAGCCCGAGGCCGGCTCGGATCCCGCGTCGCTGCGCACGAGCGCGGTGCGCGACGGCGACGAGTGGGTCATCAACGGCCAGAAGAACTGGATAACGAACGCCGGCGTCGCCGACTTCTACATCGTCTTCGCCAAGACCGACCGCGAGCGCAACCGCAGCTCGGCGTTCATCGTCGAGGCCGATCGCGCGGGCTTCGACCCCGGCAAGCTCGAGCACAAGCTCGGCATCAGGGGCTCGCCGACCGGCAACCCCTCGTTCACCGACGTGCGCGTGCCGGCCGCGAACCTGGTCGGCGTGGAGGGAAAGGGGCTGTCGGCGGCGCTCGCGACGCTCGAGCGCACCCGCCTCGGCGCGGCCGCACAGGCCGTCGGGATCGCCCAGGGCGCGACCGACTATGCCGCCGCGTACGCGCGCGAGCGGATCGCCTTCGGCCGGCCGATCAACGCGATGCAGGGCATCCAGTTCAAGCTCGCCGACATGGAGACGCGGACCGCGGCCGCCCGCGAGCTGCTCTACAAGGCCTGCGCGAAGGCCGACCGTCACGAGCCCGACCTCGGCAAGTACTCCTCGATGGCCAAGCTGTTCGCCTCCGACACCGCGATGGCCGTCACCGTCGAGGCCGTCCAGGTGCTCGGCGGCTACGGCTACGTCAACGAGTATCCGGTCGAGCGGATGATGCGCGACGCCAAGATCACGCAGATCTACGAGGGCACGAACGAGATCCAGCGGGTCGTGATCGCCCGCGCGATGCGGTAAGCCGGGGGACGATGCGCAAGCCCACCCCGCGACGCGTCCTGCTTGCCGCGGTCGTCGCGCTCGCGGTCGGCCTCGGCGCGGTCGGGCTGCTCGGCGGCTTCAGCGTCTCGACGCCCGTGCGGCTCGTGCAGGGCGGCGTCCTCGTCGTGCTCGCGATCCTCGTGATCGGCGCGCTGATGATGTCGCTCGGGCTGCGGCTGGCCGGCTGGAGCGAGCCCGAGTCCGAGGCCGAGTTCGAGCGCCTCGTGCAGGAGAGCGAGCGGCTCGCGCGCGACGGCGTCGCGCCCGACCCCGACGAGATCGCGTTCCTGGAGCTCGATCCCTATGACGACGAGGACTTCGCCGAGCTCGTGCGCGAGGCGATGGACGAGCTGCCGGACATCCTGCAGCGCGCGCTGGAGCGCAACGTCGCGGTCGTCATCTCCGACGGCGGCCGCAAGGCCGGCGCCTACGGGCTGTACCACGGCGACGGCGTCGCGCGAGACGACGTGCCCGACCGGATCGTGATCTACCGCGACACGCTGCGGCGCGACTTCGGCCACGACGCCGAGCTGCTGCGCGAGGAGGTCACGCGCACGGTGCGCCACGAGCTGGCCCACCACCTCGGGGCCGACGAGCTGGGCGTGCGCGACCTCGGGCTGTAGGGGTGCGGGCAGCGGCCGCGGGCGGCGAGCGGGCGTGGGGCTGAGGCAGGAGCAGCGGATCGCGCTCGCCTCGGCGCGCGCGTTCGCGCAGGCGAGCGAGGCCGGCGGGGCGGTCGTGCTGCGCGTCCCCCAGGCGCCCGAATCGCCGATGCTCAACCGCGTCGTCGGGCTGGGCACGGGCCGTCGCGCCACCGAAGCAGACGTCGACGAGGCGCTCGCCGCGCTCGGCCCCGGCCTGAGCTTCTACGTCGCGGTGCACCCGCAGGCGCGCCCGCCGCAGCTGCCCGACTGGCTGCGCGCGCGCGGCCTCGAGCCGGGCTGGGGCTGGATGGCGTTCCGGCGCAGCGTCGCCGACCCGCCGGCGGCGCGCACGGCGCTGAGCCTCGCCGAGGTCCGCGACGAGGACGGAGCTGCGGCGGTCGCGCGCATCGTGCGCATCGGCTTCGGCCTGCCGGAGGCGGTCGAGGCGCCGCTCGCGCGGGCGACGGCCGGCGGCTGGCGCTGGTGGCTCGCGCGCGACGGCGACGAGCCGGTCGGCGCCGGGGGGCTGTTCGTCTGCGAGAACGCCGGCTACCTGGGCTTCGGCGCGACGC
Source organism: Solirubrobacteraceae bacterium (assembly GCA_035551055.1). Taxonomy (GTDB): domain Bacteria; phylum Actinomycetota; class Thermoleophilia; order Solirubrobacterales; family Solirubrobacteraceae; genus CADCVQ01. The sequence goes on along the minus strand of DASZOA010000542.1, from coordinate 1,140 downwards.
TTCCCGAGCACCGCGGCAAGGGCGCCCAGGGCGCGCTGCTGGCGGCACGCATCCGCCGCGCCGCAGGACTGGGCTGCGACGTCGTGTTCACCGAGACCGGCGAGCGGCGCGGCGACCGCCCGAGCAACTCCTACCGCAACATCCGGCGGGCCGGGTTCGAGGAGATCGCGGTCACGGCGAACTGGGCCGGACGGCGCTGACCGGCGCCGACGTACTGGAACAGCATCCCGACCGCCACCCGAACTCGACTGCGTCTAGGTCAGCGTGCCGCGCCGCTTGGTCTCGTAGCGGTTGACGACGTTCTCGCAGCCGCGCAGCGAGGGGCGCTTGCGGCCGGTGAAGACGGTGTCCCAGCCCGCGCCGCAGTCGATCCGGCCGCGGCCGTTGGTCAACGCGTGGACGATGTCGTTGCCGGCGCCGCCGAACACCTGCGTGCGGCCCTTGCCGCGCATGCGGATCTCGTCGTCGCCGTCGCCGCCGCGGATGACGTTGGCGAAGGCGCCGCCCTGCAGGTAGTCGTCGCCGCTGCCGCCGGAGATCTTGTTGTAGCCGCGCCCGCCGTAGATCGTGTCGCGGCCGGGCCCGCCCGCGAGCACGTCGGTCGCCCGGTGGCCGCCCTCGGGCAGGTGCCGGTCGCCCCAGATGACGTCGTCGCCGGCGGCCCCGTCGAGGCGGTCCGACCCGCGGCCGCCGAGCAGGTTGTCGTTGCGCGGTCCGCCGGTCCGGTGGCCGCCGCGATCGGAGACGATCGCCTTGATGCCCTTGCTGGGATCGGTCACCGGCTCGGCCTCGACGACGCGCTCGCAGTTGCGGATCCGCCCGGCCCGCAGCGCTTGGGCGTTGGAGACGCCGCCGCGCATCTCGTATGGATTGATGACGATCGCGTCGGCGCCGGGGCCGCAGTCGACGCTGCCAACCGCGGTGCCGTTGTTGACGTAGACGGTGTCGTTGCCCGCGCCCGCGTCGATCCGCTCGCGCCCGGAGTCGGAGTAGACGACGTCGTCGCCGGCTCCGCTGTCGATGAGGTCCGCGCCGCCGCCGCCGTGGATGAGGTCGTCGCCGTCGCGGCCGTGCAGCTTGTCGGGCGCGGCCTCGCCGGCGAGGATGTCGTTGCCCGCGCCGCCGTCGAGGACGTCGGCG
>DASZOA010000541.1:0-13288 GCA_035551055.1 Solirubrobacteraceae bacterium | reverse complement strand
GAGCACGCCGAGCCGCACGCCGCGGGTGCCGAGCATGGGGTTCGCCTCCGACAGGGCGTGGACGCGCTCGAGCGTGCGCTCGAGCCGGGGCTCCTCGTCGCTCCCCTCGATCCGAGCGTGCTCCAGCTCCTGCGCCACCTCCTCGGCGCCCGGTAGGAACTCGTGCAGCGGGGGGTCGAGCAGCCGGATCGTCACCGGCAAGCCGCGCATCTCCTCGAAGAGCCCCTCGAAGTCCTGCTGCTGGAGCGGCAGCAGCTCGTCGAGCGCCGCGCGACGCTCCTCGACGGTGTCGGAGAGGATCATCTCACGCATCTTCGGCTGACGGTCGGCCGCCATGAACATGTGCTCGGTGCGGCACAGGCCGATCCCCTCGGCGCCGAACGAGCGCGCCTTGACGGCGTCCCGCGGCGTGTCGGCGTTCGCGCGCACCCCCAGCTTGCGCAGCTCGTCGGACCAGCGCAGGACGCGCTCGAAGTGCGCGTCCATCTGCGGCTCGACAAGCGGCACGTCGTCGACGGTGATCTGACCCGTCGTGCCGTCGATCGCGATGCAGTCGCCCTCGCACAGCAGCAGCTCGCCCACCCGCAGCTCCTTGCGCTCGAGATCGACCTCGAGCGCGCTCGCGCCGGTCACGGCCGGACGCCCCATCCCGCGCGCGACGAGCGCCGCATGGCTGGCCTTGCCGCCCTCGGCGGTCAGGACCCCGCGCGCGGCGTGGAAGCCCGCGACGTCCTCGGCCTCGGTGAACGGACGCACGAGGATGACGTCCCGGCCCGCCGCCGCGGCCTCGACCGCGTCGGCGGCGCTGAAGACGATCTCGCCCTTCGCGGCGCCCGGCGAGGCGGCGACCCCCCTGGCGAGCACCGCGTAGTCCACGCTCGGGTCGAACGTCGGGTGCAGCAGGGCGTCGAGCTTCTCGCAGTCGATCGTGGCGATCGCGTCGGCCTTCGTCAGCAGGCCCTCCTCCACCGCGTCGCAGGCGAAGCGCACCGCGGCCTGCGCGGGGCGCTTGGCGTTGCGCGTCTGCAGCATGTACAGACGGCCTTCCTCGACGGTGAACTCGATGTCCTGCATGTCCTTGTAGTGCGCCTCGAGCGTGCGCAGGATGTCCATCAGCTGCTCGTAGGACTCGGGCAGCGCCGACTGCAGCTCGGCGATGTCCAGCGTGTTGCGCACGCCCGACACGACGTCCTCGCCCTGCGCGTTGATGAGGAAGTCGCCGGACGGCTCGGGCGCCCCGGTCACCTCGTCGCGGCTGAACGCCACGCCGGAGCCCGACGTGTCGCCCTTGTTGCCGAAGACCATCTGCTGCACGTTGACGGCGGTGCCCCAGCCGTCGGGGATCCGGTTGATGCGCCGGTAGGCGACGGCGCGGTCGCCCGTCCAGGAGTCGAAGACCGCGCGGATCGCCTGCTCGAGCTGGTCGCGCGGCTCCTGCGGGAACTCCTCGCCGGTCTCCTCCTCGAAGATCTGCCGAAACCGCGCGGTCAACCGCCTGAGCGCCGCGACGTCGAGCTCGGTGTCGAGCTTGACGGCGTGCTCGCGCTTGGCGTCGGCGATCGCCTGCTCGAAGCGCTCGCCGGAGATGCCGCGCACGACGTTTCCGAACATCTGCACGAAGCGCCGGTAGGAGTCCCACGCGAAGCGCTCGTTGCCGGTCCTGTCGGCGAGCCCGTGCACCGAGCGGTCGTTGAGGCCGAGGTTCAGGACGGTGTCGAGCATCCCGGGCATCGACTCCCGCGCGCCGCTTCGCACGGACACGAGCAGCGGGTCGTCGGGGTCGCCGAGCGTCTTGCCGGCGGTCTCCTCGAGGCGGGCCAGCGCGTCGTCGACCTCCTCGGCCATCCCCGACGGGACGCTGTTGCCGTTCTCCATGTAGGAGACGCACGCCTCCGTCGTGATCGTGAACCCCGCCGGGACGCGGTCGGCGCCCAGGATGCGCGTCATCTCGGCGACGTTCGCGCCCTTTCCGCCGAGGAGGTTGCGCATGTCCTTCGAGCCCTCGGCGAAGTCGTACACCCACTTGGTACCAACTCGAGCGACTCCCATGGCGCGCGATCCTACCTGGGAGACGCCGCTCGCAATCGGACGTGAGCGTGGTACTCGAGGGTCTCATAGATCGCCCGCTCAGCTTCGCGCAGCGCGCGCTCGCCGGCCTGGGGAGCGTCGACCAGCGCGGAGCCCAGGGCGCCGGTCATGAAGCTGTGGGCCTCCTCGCCCAGGGCGAAGCCGGTCGCCTCGCAGGCGCTGCAGACGACGCCGCCCGCCGCCCCGCTGAAGCCCGCGAGGTGATCGGCCTCGCCGCACGCCGCGCAGGCCGCGAGCTGCGGCGCGAGCCCCGCCGCGAGCAGCAGCTTCAGCCGGAACGCGAGCTGGTTGGCGTGCGTCGCGTGCGAGCGCTCGCCGGCCGCGCCGGCGTCCAGCAGCGCCAGCTCGTTGCACAGCAGCGCGAAGACGCCGGGATGCGGCTCGTCGGTCTCGAACAGCCGCGCGACGGCGTCGCAGGCGCGCGCGGCGCTGTCCAGCGCGGGGCCGTCCTCGCGCAGGCGCGGATGGCCTTCGACGGTCTCGGCGCTCGTGACCGTGAGCAGCTCGCTGCGAGCGCGGGCGGGCTCGTAGAGCACCATGCGCAGGCGAAAGAAGGGCTCCAGGCGCCCGCCGAAGCGACTCTTCGTGCGCCGCACCCCCTTGGCGATCGCGCTGATTCGGCCGCGCTGCGGGGTATACAGATGGAGGATCCTGTCGGCCTCGCCGTAGCGCAGCGAGCGCAGGACGATCGCGTCGGTCTTCAGTGAGCCCGCCATTACACTTTTTCTGTCATGAGAACGATGCAGATCTACACGAAAGAGGGCTGCCAGTTCAGCGCGCAGCTGCGCGACCTGCTCGAGGAGCGCGAGATCCCGTACGAGGAGACGCACGTCAAGCTCGACTCGCCCGAGCACCACGAGCTCGGCCAGCGGGCCGGGTCGATGAAGCTGCCGCAGGCGTTCGTCGGCGTCATCCCGCTCGGCAGCGCCCAGGAGGTGCAGGCCGCCGCGATCAGCGGCATGCTCGACGACCTGCTCGTGGACTGACGATGCGCCCGGTCACGCTCTACACCGACGAGATCTGCGCGACGTGCCATTCGGTCGAGAACCTGCTCAACGTCCGCGAGATCCCATACGAGAAGGTCATGATCCATCCGGGATCGGACGAACACGAGCAGCTCGCCCAGCGCTCGGGCATGACGTCGCTGCCGCAGGTCTACGTCGGCAACATGCTGCTCGGCGGCTACAAGGAGACTCTCGCCGCCGACCAGGCCGGCATGCTCGCCGACCTGCTCGTCGACTGACCGCCGGGCGCCCGCACTACGCTGACTGAGCTCATGCGCGACGTCGTCGTCTACACCACGCAGCGATGCTCGTACTGCACCCGGGTGAAGATGCTGCTGAAGTCGCGCGGGATCGAGTTTCGCGAGGAGAACCTCTCCGGCGATCCTGCGAGCGTGATCGAGCTCGCGCGGCGCACGGGCATGATGACGCTGCCGCAGGTCATGGTCGACGGCGTCCTCATCGGCGGCTACGAGGAGACCGCGCGCGCCGATCAGTCGGGGCTGCTGGCGGACCTGCTGGCGGCGTAGCGCCGCCGGCGCCGCGGACTCCAGCGGCGCATCCCCGGCGCGCGGGCCGCGCCCGTGGTCGCCTCGCTCCCGGTCCGCGAGTCCCAGTCGATGCGGTAGTCGTAGGTCTGCCGGTGCGCCTTGGCGCCGGCGGTCGTCCTCAGGATCGCGGGGAGCATGGCGTCGCGCACGACCCTGCCGACGGGGCCGGCCGCCTTGCCGGCGTTCGTTCGCGCGGCCCGCTTGACGATCCCCTCGACGCGCGGCCGGCGTGCCTTCTCGAAGTTCGCGAACGCCGTCTGAGGGTCGTGGTCGCGCAGGCATCCGGCGAGCATGACGGCGTCCTCGATGGCCAGCGAGGCGCCCTGTCCGGAGCTCGGCGTCGGGGCGTGCACGGCGTCGCCGATGAGGATCATCCGCTCGGTGTGCCAGCGCGGCAGGTGGGCGACCGTGTGCATCGGGCTGACGGGCGCGATCTGCGGCGTGCCCTCGATGAGCTCGAGGGCGGGTCCCGCGTCGTCGGCGTAGAGCTCGAGCAGCCGCGTACGCCCGTCGTCGCCGCCGATCGCCTCCAGCTCCGAGCGCGTCGGCTCGTCGCGGCGGGGCAGGTTGGCGAACCACCACACCTCGCCGTCCGGCGCGAGCGTGTAGCCGAAGAACGCGCGCTTGCCGAAGATCATCTCGAAGCTGCCGGGCTGGATCTCGACGCCGGCGCCACGTGCGTAGCCGCCGGTGCCGACCAGCCCGGCGTAGCGCGGGGCGCGCGCGGCGGGATCGACGAGCGCGCGCACAGTGGAGTGCACGCCGTCCGCGCCGATCAGCACGTCGGCGACGGCGTGGCTGCCGTCCGCGAAGACGGCCAGCACGCCGGTGTCGGCGGGTCGGGCGTCGACGAGCCGCTTGCCGTGCTCGACGCCGACGCCGCGCGCGAGCGCCTGCTCGTGCAGCACGCGGTGCAGGTCGGCGCGCCTGAGCGTGTGACTGGTCGTCCCGTCAGCCGGCGGCCGCCCGAGCGGCGCCTCGCCGAGGCGCTTGCCGGTGGCGCTGCGCAGCGTGATCGTGGGGGTGGCGAACCCGACGGCCAGGACGGGCTCGGCGGCGTCCAGGACGCGCAGCGCGTCGATCCCGTTGGACGCCAGGGTGAGAAACGCGCCGGTGCCTTCGGTGCGCGCCGGACGGGCCTCGTAGACGATGGCCTCGATCCCGGCCTTCTGCAGCGCCATCGCCATGACCGGCCCGGCGATGCCGCCACCGATCACCACTGCGCTGCGAGCGTGTGTCATGTCGTTTGCCTTTCGTCGTCGCCGGCGGCGGCCCGTCGGAACTCGGCCCACGGGCGGCCCCAGCCCGCCTGCGGGTCGGTGATCTGCTCGATCAAGCGCTCGACGAACGACGCCTCGGCGTCGAGCAGCGCCAGCCGGTAGTCCTCTTCGATCAGGAACAGCGGGTGCAGGCCGCCGGCCAGGGCGTCGTCGATCAGCGCCCGGATCTCGCGGCGCTGCTCGGCGAGCCGGCGCAGCCGCCGGCTCAGCAGGTCGACGACGTCGTCGGGCGGCAGCGCGGCGATGAGCGACAGCGCGGCCACGAAGTGCGGATACTCGTGCTGCGGCTCTGCGACCAGCTCTCGCAGCCAGTCCTCGAGCTCGCGCCGGCCGGCGGCGGTCAGCGCATACACGGTGCGCTCGGGGCGCTGGCCCTCGCGCGTGGTCTCCTGCGCGACGATGAACCCGGCCTTCGCGAGCTGCCCGACGACCATGTACAGCGAGCCGTGGTTGAACTTGATGCTGCGCGCGTCGCCGTGGGCGCGCAGCGTGCGGCCCAGCTCGTAAGGGTGCATCGGGCGCTGGCTGAGATACGACAGCACCGCCAGCGCGAGCAGGTTGCCCACCTTGCGCCGCTTCGCCATCCGCTCCTACCGCCTCCGCCGCTTCATCGACCACGAGTATTCATGTTTGGCTACTCGATGTCAACTACTGCGGCTTCCGGTCTCGTCGGAGCGGTTCTGCCGCGCTGCCCGAGGCGGCGGCCAAGCGTGGGGTGGCGCCGGCGACGCTCGGCCGCCATCGGCTCTCGCCCGGCCCGCAAGCGCTGCTGCTGGGCTACGGGCGTCTCGGCGGCCGCCGTCGACGCCGGCGTGCGCGCCGCTCCGACGTTCGCCTCGATCGCGTAGCACACGCTGCCGCGGCGCCGCTCGACGATCGGCGGCGAGCGCGACGCTCCAGGTCAAAGCGAGCGGTCGAGCAGCTGCCGGCGCGTCGCCGCATCCGGCGCGTTCCAGGCGGCGTCGTAGGCCTGCAGGACGTCGTCGAGCACCCGGCGATGATGGGCGCGCACGCCGGTCCGAGCGGGGGCGCGTTCTCCATCCATGACATGAACAACGCGCCCCACACGAGCTCGACTCCCCGAGCACCGGCGGCCCGGGCGCGAGCGCGGCGCGTTCTCCATCCATGACACGTACAACGCGCCCACACGGGTCCGACCGCCGAGCACCCGAGTCCCAGCACCGCCCGGGAGGAGTGCCTACGCCGGCAGCGCCCCAGCCGCGCGCCGGCGTACCCGGCGCGGGCGCGTCTGGCAGGACTCGCACGCGTACGTCCCGCGCCCGGCCGCGACGAACCTGCGCACCGGGCTGCCGCAGACCGTGCACGGCTCGCCCTCGCGGCTGTGCACGAGGAACTCGTCCTGGAAGGCGCCCTTCACCCCGTCGGGGTGGCGGAAGTCGTCGATCGAGGCGCCGCCCGCGTCGAGTCCGGCCTCGAGCGACGCGACCACCGCGTCGCGCAGCGCGGCGACCTGACCCCGCTTGAGCGCGCCCGCGCTGCGCAGCGGATGGATCCGCGCGCGAAACAGCGCCTCGTTGGCGTAGATGTTGCCCACGCCCGCCACGCGCCGCTGATCGAGCAGCAGCGCCTTGATCGGCGCGCGGCGCTTGCGCGTCTGCAGGTACAGGTGCTCGGTCGTGAACTCCGGACCCAGCGGCTCGACCCCGAGCCGGGCGTCGAGGAACTCGCGCAGCGCGGCGCTCCCGACCGCGAGCTGACCGGTCCCGAACCGGCGCGGGTCGCAGAAGCTCAGGACGTGGCCGTCGTCGAGCTCGAGCCGCGCGCGCACGTACGGCGCTGCGGGCGGCGCGTCGTAGAGCAGCGTGCCGGTCATGCGCAGGTGCATGAGCAGGTGGATCTCGTCGGCGGCCTCCCAGACGAGGTACTTGCCGCGCCGCGACAGGCGCTCCACGCGACGGCGCTCCAGCGCGTCGCTCAGCGCAGCAGGGGCCAGCGGCTCGCACCACCGGGGATCGAGCACCTGCAGCGTGCGCAGCGTGCGACCCTCGACGAGCGGCGCGAGGCGGCGGCGGATCGTCTCGACCTCCGGCAGCTCGGGCATCAGCGCCTGAGCGTAGTCGCCGGTCAGCCCCCGCCGGCGACGAACGGCGTCCCCGGCAGCGCCGCCGCCTCCGCGCCGCACAGCCACCACAGCACGCTCGCCCCCACGTCGGCCAGCACGCCGTCCCAGCGCCGCCCGCGGTGGCCGGCGAAGTGCGCGAGCAGCGGGACGTGCTCGCGCGTGTGGTCGGTGTGCGGAGCGGCCGGGTCGCAGCCGTGGTCGGCGGTGATGACGAGCAGGTCGCCGGGACGCAGCGCGCCGAGCCACTCCTCCACGGCGGCGTCGATCGCCCGCAGGGCGCCGTGGAACCCGTCGACGTCCTTGCGGTGCGCGAACGCCTGGTCGGTCTCGACGAGGTTCGTGAACACCAGCCCGCCGGCGAGGTCGCGCACGAGGCGCGTCGTCTCGTGCAGCGCACGCTCGTTCGTGGCGCCGGCGTGCGCCGTCGTAATCCCGCGCCCCGCGAAGAGGTCGGCGACCTTGCCGACCGAGTGGACGGCGACGCACCGGTCGCGCAGCTCGTCGAGGTACGTCCGCCCGGGCGGCGCCAGCGCGAAGTCGTGGCGCCCATCGGTGCGCCGGAAGGCGCCCGGCTCGCCGGCGAACGGCCGCGCGATCACCCGTCCGACGGCGTGCTCGCCGACCAGCGCCGCGCGCGCCGCCGCGCACAGCTCGTGCAGCTCGTCCTCGCTCACGCGCGCGACGTGCGCGGCGATCTGCACGACCGAGTCCTGCGAGGTGTAGAGGATCAGCGCGCCGTCGCGCAGGTGCTCGGCGCCGAAGTCCTCGATCGCGGCGATCCCGTTGTAGGCGCGGTTGCAGATGAAGCGCCGCCCGGTCGCCCGCTTGAGCAGCCGCACGACCTCGTCGGGAACGCCGGCGGGATAGGTCGGCAGCGCCGCCGGCGCGATCGCCCCCATCAGCTCCCAGTGGCCGGTCGTCGACTCCTTGCCCGGACCGAGCGCGGCCAGGCGCCCGTGCAGCGCCGGGGCGGCGGACGGTGCGACGCCCTCGAGCGCGACGATCGACCCGAGGCCGAGCCGCTCGAGCGCCGGCAGCCGCAGGCCGCCGACCGCCTGCGCCACGTGGGCCAGCGTGTTGGCGCCCTCATCGCCGTAGCGCGCCGCGTCGGGCAGGGCGCCGACCCCGCAGGCGTCCGCCACGACGACGAACGCGCGCCGGCTCACGAGCCCGTGGGCCTGCGCAGCTGCAGCGACCGGGTCATCGGCGCGAACACCTGCTCGTCGACGCGCGCGAACTCCTTCGGCGGCGCGAACGCATCCATCACGACCTCGGCGCCGTGCCCGTAGGCGTGCAGCGAGCGCATCGAGCGCTGCACGCGCTGGTTGGTGAGGTTCGTGCCGATGCCGACGACCTCGACCGCGCGGATGCCGCGCTTGACGATCAGTCGGGTCGAGGTGAGCTTGAACGTCGGGTCGCGGCTCTCGATCTGGGCGACGAGCGCCTGCCGCGCGGCGTGAAGCTGCGCGCGCGTCTCGGGCAGCGGCTCGCTGCGCGGGTAGCGCCAGACCCCCACCTGCGCGTCGCCGATCGCGACCGTCGCCAGCTGCGGCTCGTCGGCGGGCACGACGCGCCAGTTCGTCGGTACCCGGAAGCGCACGCCGTGCGCGTCGAAGTACTCCTGGCGGAAGTCCCGCGGCGCCGGGACGAGCGACAGATCGGGGACCGCGGTGCGGTCGTTGCCGCAGCCGGCGGCCAGCGCGGCGAGCACGACGGCGGCGAGCGGGACGAGGGCGCGGCGCACCGCGCCATTGTCTCAAGCGCCCGGCGGCGCCCCTCCACCAGCCCGCGGGTGGGCCCGGAAGTAGACGTCCTTCAGGCGGTCGGCGGACAGGTGCGTGTAGATCTGCGTGGTGGCCACGTCGGCGTGGCCGAGCATCTCCTGCAGCGAGCGCAGGTCACAGCCGCCGGCGAGCAGGTGCGTCGCGAACGTGTGGCGCAGCGTGTGCGGGCTCATCCGCCCGGCGAGGCCGGCGCGCGCGGCGTGGCGCTGGACGATCTTGTAGAGGCCCTGACGGGTCAGCCCGCGGCCGCGGTGGTTGACGAACAGGTGGCGCTCCTCGCGCAGCCCGACGAGCTGCGGGCGCCCGTGCTCGAGGTACGCGCGTGCGGCGAGGACGGCTTGGCGGCCAACCGGGATCAGGCGCTCCTTGGAGCCCTTTCCGCGCGCGCGAACGACGCCGGCGCGCAGGTCGACGCTGCCGACGGTCAGGTCGACGGCCTCGCTCGCGCGCAGGCCGCAGGCGTACATGAGCTCGAGCAGCGCGCGGTCGCGAAGTGCCGTCGGCTCACCGCCGCGCGGCGCGGCGAGGAGCCTGGCGACCTCGTCGCGGGTGAGCACCTGCGGCAGCTTCTGGCTCTTGCGCGGCCCGCGCAGCTCGGCGGTCGGGTCGTGGGCGATGACCTCCTCGCGGCGCAGGTGGCGGTAGAAGGAGCGCAGACAGGCCGTCTTGCGCTGGATCGTCGCCGGCGCGACGGGCGCGCGCTGCGGGCCTCCGACGGTCAGCTCGGAGAGAAAGCGCGCAAGCTCGGCGTGACCGAGCGTCGTGGCGTCGAGGCCCTCCCGCTCCAGGAACTGGCCGAACTGCAGCAGATCGGAGCGGTAGGCCTCCAGCGTGTTGCGCGACAGCCCGCGCTCGAACTCCAGGTAGGCGAGGAAGTCGAGCACGTGGTGCTCGAACGGGCGCGTGAGGGAATTGGTCCGGGCGACGGCCATCGAGGCTGGATTCGCCGCAGGGCGCCTCGTCCATTCCGGTGCAACGCGGCGTGCGCCGCGGCGCTCAGAGGTTCGCGCGCAGCCACTGCAGCCCGATGATCGTCTTGGCGTCGTTGGTCGCGGCGAGCGCGGCGTCCAGGTCGGCCAGCGGCCAGCGCACGATCTCGATCCGCTCGCCCGGGTCGGCGTCGGCGTCGGCCGGGCGCAGGCCGGTTGCGGCAAAGACGCGGACGAGCTCGTCGCTGTAGCCGCTCGAGGAGTAGTAGCACTCGACCTCCGTCCATTCGGCGGCGGCCTGGCCGACCTCCTCGGCGAGCTCGCGGCGGGCCGTCTGAAGCGGCGACTCGCCCTCCTCGTCGAGCTTGCCCGCCGGCAGCTCGAGCGTGAACTGCAGGATCGCCTCGCGCGGCTGGCGCACGAGCCAGACGTGCTCGTCGTCGTAGGCGACGATCGCGACCGCGCCCATCCGGCGCACGAGCTCGCGCTGCACCTGCTCGCCGTCGGCGTGGCGGAAGCGATCGACGCGCACGGAGAACTGGCTGCCCTCGAAGGCGGTCTCGCCGCCGAGCGGCTCGATCGGTGGGTCTGGACTCATGTCATCTGCGCCAGCGCGCCGCCGGCCGCCAGCGCGGCGGCGAAGAACAGGGGATCCTCGCGGCCCATCGAGCGCGTCGGCAGGCCACTGGCGCAGTACCCGGCGAGGTCGGTCTCCAGCACGCGCCAGTCGTGGCGCCCGTCCGCGGGCTCGGCGCCGGACGGGATCGCGACAACCACCGGCGCGAGCAGCAGGTCGAGCACCGTGCGCGTGTGGTGGCTCAGCCCGCGGTGGCGCGCGCGCATCTCGGTCGACGACATCCGCGCGACGAGCAGCGCCTCGCAGCCCAGCGCCAGCGCCGTGTGGGCCGAGTCGAGCGCCTCCAGCCCACCGTGGCCGAGCGCCGAGCCCGAGCCGAGGATGCCGGGGCCGGGGCCGGCGACGGCCGCGTCCCAGCGCAGCTGGGCGAGCCCGTGGTGCAGCGCGGCGGCGGTGGTGATCGACTCGCCGTCGGTGCCGCCGAAGGCCGCGCCGGCGGTGACGTGGCCGGCGAGCAGGCCCGTGTCGCGCAGCTCGCGCACGACGCAGGAGTGCCCGCCGGGCAGCGCGCCGCCGGGCGTCTGGACGTAGCCCAGCCGCGCATCGCCGCCGGTCGCCTGCGCGAACGCCCAGGCCAGCGGCGCCAGCTGGCCGTGCAGCGCCAGCACGGCGGCGGGCCGGCCGAGCGGCAGCTGCGGCGCGGCCTGACTCGCCTCGGCGTCGGCCTCCTCGACCGGCAGCACGGCGTGCTGCAGGCTCGTGTAGTTGAGCTTCATGACGTGCGCGCGCGGCGTCCCCGCCCCGTCGAGCCCACGGGTGAGGTTGCAGTGGACGATGTCGAAGCCCCCCGAGCCGAGCCCGAGCTCGACGGCCTCGACGTTGACGATGACCTCGTCGCCGGGCTGCGCGGCCCCGACGAGCCCGACGTCGGCGATCGCGGTGCGGCGCTCGTCGCCGACCTGGATCGCCAGCCGCTGCTCCATCGGCTCGGCCGGGCCGACGGCGAGCACGGTCGCGCGTCTCAGGCGGAGCATGCGTCCAGCAGCGCGTAGGCCACGTCGAGCATCCCCTCCAGCGCGGCCACGCTGACGCGCTCGTCGGGCTCGTGGTTGCGCTCGGTGCCGTTGGCCAGGTTCGTGCAGTGCAGCCCGGCCGCCTCGAACGCGTTGGCGTCCGAGCCGCCGCCGGTCGAGCGGCGCGTCGGCTCGTAGCCGCACGCGCGCAGCGCCTGCTCGGCGGCGAGCACGGCCGGCGCGCTCGGCGGGTGGCGATAGCCGTCGAAGAGGCGCTGCGTCGTGACGTCGACGTCGCAGAAGCAGGCCGGGATGTTGGCCGCGTCGTGCACGTGGCCGATCAGCTCGGCGACCATCTGCTCGGCCTTCGAGCGATCCAGGGAGCGCGTCTCGCCGGCGACCGTGCAGCGCGCGGCGACGACGTTCGTGCCGCCCTGCTGGCCGCCCTCGATCCTGGCGACGTTCGCCGTCGTCTCGTCGTCGATCCGGCCGAGCCGCATCGCCGCGATCGCCCGGGCGGCGGCCTCGATCGCGCTGCGCCCGTCCTCGGGGCGGATGCCCGCGTGCGCGGGCGTGCCGCGGAAGTCGGCGTCGAAGCGGTAGTACGTCGGCGACGCGACGATGATCTCCCCGATCGGCGACGCGTGGTCGAAGACGTAGCCCCAGTCGCTGCGCAGCGTCGCGACGTCGAAGACCTTGGCGCCGGCGAGGGCGTTCTCCTCGCTGACGGTGAACAGCAGCTCGAGGCCGACCGGCGGGGGCCGGTGGGACGAATTCGCGCAGCGCCGCGCCACCTCGAGGATGACGGCGACCGCCGCCTTGTTGTCCGCGCCGAGGATCGTGTCGCCGGCGCTCACCCAGGCGCCGTCGACGCAGACAGGCTCGACGATGCCGGGCTCGGGGACCGTGTCGAGGTGCGCGCAGAGCATGACCGTGCGCTCGCCGCGTCCCGGGATCCGCGCGAGCAGGTTGCCGCACTCGGCGCCGCACTCGGCGGCGGCGCCGTCCTCCTCCACGGCGAGCCCGAGCGCGCGCAGCTCGCCCGTGACCGCCTCGGCCATCGCGTGCTCGCGGCCGAACGGGCTCGGGATCGCGCACAGCTGCGCGAACGTGTCGTTCAGGCGGCGGCGCTCGGCGTCGGAGGCGGGGCGCATCGGCTCAGTCTGACGGGCGCCGGGCCGATCCGCGCGATGCCCGGGCTCACCCGGCCAGGCGGCTACTCCGGCCCCTGGGTGCGCGACGACGGCTCGCGCGGGAACTGCACGTCGCGGCTGTCGTCTTCGACGGCGTTGTGCGTCGGGCGCCCGCGAGGCTCGTCGTCGTCGAGCTCGCCCTCCATCTCGCGCTTGCGCACGAAGCCGCCGGCGCCGAACAGCGCGACGCCGCCGGCGATCGCCGCGAACAGGATGATCAGCGTGAGGATCACGGTGATGCCGCCTTCCACGGCAGACGACATACCCCGCGATCGGCGCGCACCAACCCGAACCATCGCCCGCCGTCGCACCGCTCGCCACCGGCGCAACTCGAACGTCTAGGTGCGCGACGCGCGGTACTCGCCGGACGCCGGCACGCGCTCGCGGCTGCGCGCGAGCGCGCTCCCGACGAAATCGCGAAACAGCGGCGCCGGGCGCTCGGGGCGCGACTTGAACTCGGGATGAAACTGCGAGGCGACGAAGAACGGGTGGTCGTCGAGCTCGATCATCTCGACGAGGCGCTCGTCGGTGGTGGTGGCGCCGACCGTCAGGCCGGCGGCCTCCAGGCGCTTGCGCAGGAAGATGTTGACCTCGTAGCGGTGGCGGTGGCGCTCGTAGGCCAGCTCGCCGTACATGTCGCGCGCTCGCGTGCCCGGGTGGATCTTCACCGGCTCGACGCCGAGGCGCATCGTGCCGCCCAGGTCGGTGATCTCCTTCTGCTCGGGCAGCAGGTCGACGACCGGATAGGGCGTCTCGGGATCGAACTCTGTGGAGTTGGCGCCGTCCATG
>DASZOA010000540.1:0-2674 GCA_035551055.1 Solirubrobacteraceae bacterium | reverse complement strand
GGTGGTTATGCTGCCCGGGGACGGATCCAGACGACGGCGAGGTCATGACCATTCGGCCCTTCCGCCGGAACCGCGGCCAACAGGCAGACGACCCGCGGGATCCGGCCGACAAGCAACGGCTCTCGAACCGGCGCACCGCGGTCGTACTGCTGGCCGCGGCGATTCCCGTGCTGATCGCGCTGTACGTCGCCGTTCTCGTGTGGTCCAAGCCCGACGAGGTGGGGCGGCAGATCCGCCTCGACCAGCTGTACGCGCTCGCGAGCCAGGGGCGGATCGACGAGGCGATCATCCTCGACGCCGACCGGCGCGTTGTCGGCCGCGCCGACGGCCGCGCGTTCTGGGCCTCGTTCGGGCAGTCGGAGACCGCGATGGCACGCGTGATGGGCGTGCTCGAGGACGGTCGCGTGCCGTTCAGGATCCGCCAGCAGTGGGGCAAGGGCCTGGTGATGCCGCTCACCGCGCTGCTACCCGCGCTGCTGATCATCGACGCGCTGGTGCTCGTCTTCCTGCTGGTCGGCGGTCGCGGCGACTCGCTGTTCGGCTTCGGCCGGTCACGCGCGCGCAAGGCCGCGACGGGCGAGACGCGGATCAGCTTCGACGACGTCGCCGGCAACAAGGAGGCGATCGAGGAGCTCGCCGAGATCAGCGACTATCTCTCGGAGCCCGAGCGCTTCCTGGCGCTCGGGGCGGCGGCGCCCAAGGGCGTGCTGCTGACCGGGCCGCCGGGCTGCGGCAAGACGCTGTTGGCGCGCGCCGTCGCCGGCGAGGCCGGCGTCCCCTTCTACTCGATCTCGGGCGCCGACTTCGTCGAGATGTTCGTGGGCGTCGGTGCCGCCCGCATCAGGGATCTGTTCAAGAACGCCAAGCAGGTCGCGCCCTGCATCATCTTCATCGATGAGCTCGACGCCGTCGGCCGCGGTCGCGCGTCGGGGGCGATGATGGGCCAGGAGGAGCGCGAGACGACGCTCAACCAGCTGCTCGTCGAGATGGACGGCTTCGAGCTGTCGACCGGCGTCGTCGTGCTGGCGGCCACGAACCGACCGGACGTGCTCGACGCGGCGCTGCTGCGCCCCGGGCGCTTTGACCGCCGTATCGTGGTGGAGCGGCCGGACATCGACGGCCGGCGCGGGATCCTGGAGATCCACGGGCGCGGCAAGCCGCTGGGCGACGACGTCGATCTCGAGCTGATCGCGCGGCGCACGCCCGGCTTCTCCGGCGCCGACCTGGCCAACGTCGTCAACGAGGCGGCGCTGCTGGCGGCGCGGCGCGGACAGCGGCGCGTCGGGCGAGCCGAGCTCGGCGAGGCGGTCGAGCGCGTGATCGCGGGACCCGAGCGGCGCACGCGCGTGCTGAGCGAGACCGATCGCCGGATGATCGCCCACCACGAGGCCGGGCACGCGCTCGTGTCGGCCGCCGCTCCCGGCGCCGACGCGGTGCACAAGGTGTCGATCGTCAGCCGCGGCCAGGCCGGTGGGCTGACGTGGTTCACGCCGCAGGAGGAGTTGCACTTCGCGAGCCGCTCGCAGCTGATGGACCGGCTCGCGGTGCTGCTCGCCGGGCGCGCCGCCGACGAGCTGTTCTCGGGCGAGCCCAGCAGCGGTGCGCGCGACGATCTCAAGCGTGCGACGAGACTGGCGCGTGCGATGGTGTCCGAGCTCGGCATGGCCGAGGCGTTCGGGCCCGTCTCGCTCGACTCCGACGGCGCCGACCCGTTCGACGCGGTGATCTCGCAGGCGCTCGCCTCCGAGGCGCACGGCGAGGTCAAGCGCATCGTCGCCGACGCGCTCGAGCGGGCCCGCAGCCTGCTGCGCGAGCATCGCGAGGCCTGGGAGGCGCTCGCCCAGAAGCTGCTCGAGCAGGAGAGCCTCGAGGATCCCGAGCTGAGCCTGATGCTCGAGGACGTGCGCTCGCGGGCCGGGTCACCGGCGCCGGGCTCGGTCCCCTCGTCGCGTGAGTGACCGCCGCGCGGGCGAGCGCCGGTGCGCGTTTCATCCGCGCCGAGCCGCGGCGGCGAGCTGCGCGGCCTGCGGTCGCCGGCTGTGCCGGCCCTGCATCGTGGCCACGAGCGTCGGCTTCAAGTGCCGCGCCTGCACCGGCGCGGGCAGCGGCCGGTCGCGCCGGTGGCGGTCGGCGCTGCTGGCCATGGGCCTGGTCGCGATCGGCGCGGCGGGACTGCTCGCGCTGGTGGGAAGCGTGGCCTCGGGAGGCGATGCCGAGCTCGGCGGCGATTGGCGGGCGCCCGCGGCCGACGCCGCCATCCGCCATCGGGAGCTGACCTTCGCTGGCCCCGACGCCGGGCGCCTGCACGGGGGCCTGCTCATCCCGTATGCATCCGACGGCGCCCCGGCCGCGCTGCTGCTGACCGATCGGCCCGGCGTCCACCGGACGTTCCACCGCGCGGTGGCCGAAGCGCTCGCACGGCAGGGCTTCGTGGTGCTGAAGTACGGCCCGAACGCCGAGCACGGCCCGGCGCGGCTGCGCGAGGCAAGGGCCGCCCTGCGCGCGCTGACCCGGCGCCCCGAGGTCGCCGGCCCCGGCGGGGCGCGGCCGCCGAGACGCGGCGCAGCCACAGGGCGAGCCGGTGCAGCGCCAGGCGGTCGCCGCGCAGCGTGCTGCCGCCGCCGGGGACCGTGACGCGGTCGATCTGCGGCGAGGCCTCGAGCAGATCCTGCAG
>DASZOA010000539.1:0-2331 GCA_035551055.1 Solirubrobacteraceae bacterium | reverse complement strand
GGCTGCGCGGACGAGGAGTCCGGGCCCGCCGGCGACCGCCCGTCATCGACCTCGTCGGCGCCCAGGCGCGCGACCGTGACCATCGCCCCGCCGACCGCGACCGCCCCGCCGCAGACGACGCCGCGAAGGGTGACGGTCGTGCCGGCGCCCGCGGCCCGATGCGGGCGGCTCGGCGAGCTGCGGCTCGTGCTCGTCGCCGGCCCGGTGCGCTGCGACGAGGTCGGCCGCGTCGCCCGCAGCTACGACCGCGCCGGGGAGAAGGTCCAACAGGTCGCCGGCTGGACCTGCGCGACCGGCACGGCGCAGACGCGCCCCGTCGTCTTCACCTGCACGCGCGCCGGGGCGGAGTTCGTCGCCGAGGAGCGCGGGTAGCGGAGGGCCTCACAGCACCACGCTGCCCACCGGGACCTCGCCCGCCTCGGCGGCCCGCCACGCCGCCGCCACGACGGCGAGGTCCTGGATCGCCAGCCCGGTCGAGTCGAACATCGTCGTCGCCTCGGGGCCGCTGCGGCCGGGCGCGTCGCCGGCCAGGACGGCGCCGAGCGGCGTGACGTCGTCGGGCCCGACGAGTCCCGCGTCGACCGCGCCCGTCAGCTCGCCGCCGTGCGAGGCCTGCGTCCAGTCGTCGCAGAACAGCTCGCACGCCACGACGGCCTCGATGCTCGCCTCGGCCTTGCCGCTGCCGTCGGCGCCGAGCATGTTCAGGTGCTGCCCGGCGCGCAGGTCGTCGCGCTGCACGACGATCGCCGCCCCCGGCGTCACGCAGCACACGACATCGCAGGCCAGCGCGGCCGGCAGGTCGCCGACGGCCCAGCCGAGCTCCTCGGCGAGGGCCGCAGCGGTCTCGGCGCGCGGGTCGAAGCAGACGCCGTCGTCGTAGCCCGCGGCGGTCATGCAGCGCCCCGTCCACGCGCCGTGCAGCCCGCAGCCGACGATCCCGACGGTGCGCGCGTCCTCGCGCGCGAGCGCGCGCGCCGCGACGGCGGCGACGGCGCCGGTGCGCAGCGCGGTCACCGCGCGCGCGTCGAGGATCGCCAGCGGCACGCCGGTGCGCGCGTCGGACAGGCAGACGACGCCGCTGACCGTCGGCAGCCCCTGCGCGGGGTTGCCGGGAAACGAGGTGACCCACTTCAGCAGCGCTAACGTGCCGCCACGCGCCGGCATCGCGCGGAAGTCGCCGTACGGCGGGCTCTGCAGGTACACCTTCGCCGGCATGACCCACTCGCCACGGTGGTGCCGCAAGAACGCGTCGCGCGTGCCCTCGATCGCCGCGGGCGGCGAGACGGCCGCGAGCACGGCGTCGTGGTCCAGGACGGCGAGCTCGGGCACGCGCACCACGCTACAGCGCGCCGCGCGCGCGTCCACCAGCCCGCGGACGCCGGGCGGGCCGACAAATTTGCGAATCCCGATTGGAAATCACGTGTATCATCCGCGGCCACCGCCCTGTACGCCACCACGGAGCACTGAGACTTCCATGGAGCCCACCACGGTCAGCGCTCGGCAGGGGACGCTCGAGAACCCCGAGGTCCGCGCGGACGTTCCCGGCCACGTCATCCCGATCCTCGAGCGCGAGTTCGACGACTTCGACACGGAGTCCCAGCGCTTCCTGCGCGGAGAGATCGAGGAGACCGAGTTCATCGGCTTTCGCCTGAAGCAGGGCGTATACGGCCAGCGCCAGCCCGACCGGCAGATGATCCGCGTCAAGCTGCCGTTCGGCGGCATCACGCCCGAGCAGATGGAGGCTTTCGCCGACGTCATCGAGAAGTACGTGCCGCTGAGGAAGGGGCACATCACAACGCGCCAGAACATCCAGATGCACCACGTCCCGCTGCCCGACGCGGCGAAGCTCATCCGCGAGCTCTCGGATGCCGGGCTGTCGAGCCGCGAGGGCTGCGGCAACACCGTGCGCAACGTCACCGGCGACCCGTGGGCGGGCGTCTGCGACGACGAGCCGTTCGACATGACGCCGTACGCCGGCGCCTACGTGCGCTACTTCGTGCGCCACCCGACGACGCAGCTCATGCCGCGCAAGGTCAAGACCGCGTTCAACGGCGCCCCCGCCGACCGCGCACTGACCGGCATCCACGACATCGCGTTCATCGCGAGGGTCGACGAGGACGGCGAGCGCGGCGCCGAGGTCCGCGTCGGCGGCGGCACGTCGATCATGCCGCGCGTCGCGCCGACGCTCTACGAGTTCGTCGGCCTCGACGACGGCGAGTACCTCAAGGTCGCCGAGGCGGTCTTCCGGATCTTCGACCGTCAGGAGTTCCTGCGCGTCAACCGCGCCCGCGCGCGCATCAAGGTCCTGATCGACAAGATCGGCATCGACGC
>DASZOA010000538.1:0-7658 GCA_035551055.1 Solirubrobacteraceae bacterium | reverse complement strand
CAGATCTCGTGGCCGGCGTCGTGCAGCGCCTCGATCGCCGCGACGGTCGAGCCGCCGGTGCTGACGACGTCCTCGACGACGAGGCAGCGGTCCTCGGGCGCCAGCGGCGGCCCCTCGATGCGGCGCGCGAGGCCGTGGCGCTTGGCCTCCTTGCGCACGAAGAAGCCCTTGACGTCGGCGCCGCCCGCCAGCGCCGCGCAGGTGACCGCGTCGGCGCCCATCGTCATCCCGCCGACGGCCGTCGCGCTCCACGTCCGCACGCGCTCGCCGAGCAGCTCGGCGAGGGCCATGAACCCCGGCCGGCGCAGGATCGCGCGCTTGGCGTCGACGTAGTACTGGGCGGTCAGCCCGCTCGTGAGCGTCACCTCGCCGATGACGAGCGCGTGGTCGCGCAGCTCGTCGGTCAACCGTCCACGCGCGCTCATCGCCGGCGTACCTTAGCCCGGTGCTCGAACGCCCTCTGCGCTACCTCGCGATCGCCCTGAGCCTGATCGTCGCGGCGGGTTTCGTGCTGTTCGCGCTCGACGACATCGACCGCGCCTCGGAGGAGTCGCGCCAGCGGGTGGCCGGCTACACCGCGGTCGATCCGACGGCGGCGGGCGAGCGCGATCGCGAGCACCGCCACGGCGCGGTGCGCGAGGCGATCGACGACGCCAACGACGTGCTGCTCAAGCCGTTCGCGGCGATCTCGCAGGACGCCGACAGCGGCTGGGTGCGGCGCGGCGTCCCGGCCCTGCTCGGGCTGCTCGCCTACGGCTTCCTGCTCGCGTTCCTCGCGCGCTACGCGCGAGCGCGCGGCTGACGCGCCCGCCCGGGTGCGCCCGGCGCCGGCTAGCGGTAGACGTCGACGCGCGTCCCGATCTCGATCCACCTGAAGAGGCTGAGCGCGTCGGGGATCGGCACGCGCAGGCAGCCGTGGCTGGCCGGATAGACCGGCACGGACGGGTAGCCGTGCAGCGCATAGCCGCCGATGAAGTACGCCGAGTGGACCATCCCGACGGCGTTCTTGCCGGGCGTCTTGGAATAGACGCGAAAGGAGCCGCGCACCGTCGGCGTCGCGGGCGCCCCGGACGAGACCGGGTAGATCCGCCGGACGCGGCCGCGCTCGATCAGTGCGATGACCTGGCGCGAGAGATCGGCCTCGATGTGGCGCCCGTGCCCGGGGAACCTGACCTTGAAGCGTCCCCTGCCGCGTGCCATCGCGCGCATGACGCCGACCGAGGCGCTCGTCGTGCGCGCCATCCCCGTCACCTTGCGAAACGCGAGCACCGCGCGCGCGGTCCGCGCGTCGAAGCGGCCGGGCGACCCGGTGACGTAGCCCAGGCGCCGCAGCCGTCGCTGCAGCGCGCGGATCGACGCACGGCCGCTGGCGGGCAGGACGCGGCGCGGGATGACGTCGACGGCGGGCGCCGCCGCCGCGAACGCCGCGAGCGCGGGGGTCGCCTCGTGCGTCACGCGGACCCTGAGCGTGCCCGGCCGCCGCGGCCGGTAGGACAGCAGGATGCCGCCGGTTCCGTCGGCCCGGGGCTGCAGCGCGACGCGCCGCGCGGCCCGCTTGCGGCCGGCGATGAAGAAGCGCACGGTCACGGTCTCGCCGGGCACGAAGAGGCCGGTGGTGCCGCGCACTCGCACGCGGGTGCCGGTCAGCACCGTCGCGCGCGGGCCGCCGACGCGCTCGAGCTTGACGGCCATCTGCGTCTGGGCGGGGGCCGGCAGGGCGGCCGGCGCGACGGGCGCCTGGGCGCGGGCCGCCGCGGGTGTGCCGAGCGCGGGCAGCAGGACGAGGATGACCGCGGCGCGACGCATCGGGCGGGGACTATGGCAGGCGCGACCGGCGGACCGCGGCGCTCAGGCCGAGCCGGGCGCGGCGGCGTCCGGCTCCGCGGAGCGCCGCCGCTCGCCGATCGCCCGCGCCAGCAGCCACGCGCAGGCCAGCGCGCCGGCCGTCGAGCCGACCATCATCGCCGGGACCTGCCAGCTCCAGTCGAGGTTCGCGCCGAGCGCGATCGAGTTGTTCAGCGCGTGCAGCGCGATTGACGGATACAGCGAGCCGGTCCACTCGTAGAGCATGCACAGGCCGATGCCGAACAACGCCAGCGGGACGAGGTAGCCGACCGGCGACGAGCCGGCATGGATGGCGCCGAAGACGAGTCCGGTCAGCAGCGCCGCAAGCCACGGGCCGTGCCAGTTGCGCAGCGAGCCGAAGAAGAAGCCGCGGAAGAACAGCTCCTCGCCGAGCGGGGCGATGACCGTGACGAGCACGACGACCGCGAGCACGTTGAGCAGCGGGCCGTCGGCGCCGAGCTCCTCGGGGAGCGTCTGCTGCTGCTCGAGCTCGAGCGCGACGGCCCATGCCGCGCTGAGCGCGAAGAAGCCGAACCACACGGCGAGCAGCAGCCCCACGCTGCGCCAGAGCGCCGCGCGGCGCAGACCGAAGTCGACAGCCGCCGGCCGTCCGAGCGTCGCCGCGAAGCCGTAGGCCGCGCCCACGAGCGCGACGTTCTGCAGCAGGGTCAGGCCGATGTTGAGGCCCGGAGCCTTCTGCGAGACGCCGGCTGCGCTCGCGCCGCCCACGATGATCGCCCCGACGACGATCGTGATGCCGAAGCCGGTCCCGAACCCGGCGAGCGACAGCCACGGCGGCCAGGCCGGGCGTCCCGGCGGCGCGGGCGGCCGGGTTGCCGCGGGCGCCGGCGCGGGCGGATTCTGGTGCCGCCCGGACGGCGGGGGGATGCTCGTCATCCTCCGGGCAGGTTACGCGGCGAGCGCCGCCAGCCCGGCCAGCGACTCGACCACGGCAACGCCGTCGGGGACCCGGCGCGGCGCGCCCGCGCGGTTGACGAGCACGGCCCGCAGGCCGGCGGCGCGCGCTCCGGCGACGTCGAGCTCGAGCGAGTCGCCGACGTGCAGCGCCGTCGCGCCGCCATCGTCGGGGCCGGCGAGCGCGAGCGCGCGGCGGAAGATCTGCGGCGCGGGCTTGCGCGCTCCGGCCTCGGCGGAGCTGATCGCGCCGTCGACGAGCGCGCCCAGCCCGGTCGAGCGCAGCATCTCGTGCAGCGACACGTCCCAGTTGGAGACGACGACCAGGCGGTGGCCGGCGGTGCGCAGCTCGGCGAGCGCGCCGCGCACGTCGTCGTAGACGCGGAAGCGCAGCGCCGCCAGCAGCGCCGCGCGCACCGCGTCGGGCGAGAGCGCGCGAGCGTCGACGCCGCCGCGCTCGAGCGCGGCGACGAGGACGTCGGCGCAGCGCGCGCGCAGGAGCGCCAGCGAGGCCGGATCGACGCCGAGGTCGTGGTGCGCGCGGTAGTACGCGATCTCCTCGGCCAGCGCGGCAGCGGCCTGCGCCTCGCCGACCTCGATCCCGCGGGCGCGCAGCTCGGCGGCCAGCCGCGGCGCGGGGCGTTCGAGCTCGACGAGCGTCCCGAGCGCGTCGAGCGTGACTACGCGACCCAGTGCCACGTCGCGAAGATGCCGCTGTAGATCGCCAGCGCCACGGCGAATCCGGCGAGCACGAGCCGCTCGCGCAGCGTGCGGCCGGTCATCCACAGGGCGAGCCAGATCGCCAGCGGAAAGAGCACCGCGACGAAGCGCGGCAGCGACATGAGCGGCTGCGGGCCGACGGGGAACGAGAGCGGCAGCGCGAGCGCCGCGACGACGTAGGCGCCGTACGCCGCGGGCAGCCGCCGCAGCGCCCCGGCGACCGCGACGAGCGTGAGCGCAAGCCACGCCAGCAGCTCGACGTTGTGGCGCGCGGCGACGAACGGGTCGCCGCCCGCGGCCCCGAAGTAGACGGGCTCGCGCGCGCCGGACAGCAGCTGGCGGAGCCCCTGGACGGCCGCGACGAGGCCGTCCCAGGCGCCGACGAACGGCCCCGCGAACGAGCGAAACCAGACCTCCTGGGCGCGAAACGGCGCGAGCGCGTCGTGGCCGGCGAGCGCCAGGAAACCGCAGTACGCCGCGAGCCCGAGCGGCACGAGCCCGAGCCAGAGCGCGTCCGCGCGCAGCGGGCGGTGCGCGCGCAGGCTCGGCCGGCCGACGTCCCAGAGGTAGATCATCGCCAGCGGCACGAGCAGCAGCACGCCCGCGCTGCGCGTCGTGGCGGCGAGCGCGCCGAGCGCCCCGGCCCACGCCCAGCGCTCGCGCCGCGCCGCGTAGACCGCGCCGATCGACAGCGCGAGGAACAGCGACTCGCTGTAGACCGCCGAGAAGAAGAACGACATCGGAAACAGCGCGGCGACGAGGACCGCGTTGCGCGCCACCGCGCGGTCGTGGTCGAGCGCGACGAGGCGGTGCAGCAGGACGAGCGCGACCGCCAGCAGCGCCGTGGACAGCAGCGCGCCGCCGACGAGCGCCGAGCCGAGCGGCGCGCCGACGACCCGCACGAGCAGCGGATAGAGCGGAAAGAACGCCTCGCGCGCGCCGCCGCCGTAGCCCTCGGCGGCGATCGCCAGATACCAGACGGAGTCCCAGCGCGCCAGCGGCGCGGCGAGCACGTCGCCGGTCGCGCCGAACGGCGTCGTCAGCCCCGCCGGGTCGAAGTCCTCCTGGCGGCCGGACAGGCCGAACAGCAGGACCGCCGCGACGGCCGCCGCCCAGACGAGCAGGCGCGACAGCCACAGCGCGCGCCAGGCGTCGGCGATCGCGTCGTCGACGGCCAGGTCGGCGCGGGCGGGCAGGGCGCGCGACAGCATCGCTGCCATCTTGGCAACCGGGCGACCGCGCGCGGGGCAGCGGCAGGATCGCGGCTGCCGGAGGGCGAACATCGGGGTGGCACTAGAATCAGCCGTCGCGCCTGCGCGCGCCCGGAGCGCGGCGCCCTCGACCATGTCCGCTCGCCTCGAACGCCAGCGCCGCCGCCGCCAACGCACCGGAGCCGGCCGCGTCATCATCATCACGGTCTCCGTGCTGATCGCGGCCGCGATCATCACGGCGCTGAGCGCGGTCGGCTACGTCGTCGGGATCGCGAACTCGGCGCCCCCTCTTGGCACCCTCAAGCCCCAGGATCCGGGGCGCATCTCGACGGTCTACGCCGCCGACGACAAGACGAAGCTCGGCATCATCCAGAACGACGTCCTGCGGATCCCGATCTCGTCGAAGGAGATGCCCCAGAACGTCCGCGACGCGACCGTCGCGATCGAGGACGAGCGCTTCTATCACCACAGGGGCGTCGACCTCGAGGGCATCGTGCGCGCGGCGTTCAAGAACGCGAGCACCGGCAAGGCGCTGCAGGGCGGCTCGACGCTGACGATGCAGCTCGTGCGCACGCTGTACACCGGCAATCGCGAGAAGACGTTCAAGCGCAAGGTCCGCGAGGCCAAGCTCGCCGAGGAGCTCGAGAACGCCCACCCCGGCCGGGCGGGGAAGGAGTGGATCCTCACGAAGTACCTCAACTCCGTGCCCTTCGGGACGAACGGCGGTCAGCAGGCGCTCGGCATCGAGGCGGCGGCGCGCGCGTACTTCGACAAGCGCACGTCGCAGCTGACGCTCAGCGAGGCGGCGCTGCTGGCCGGGCTGCCGCAGGCCCCCAGCGCCTACAACCCGTTCCGCGAGCCGGGTCGGGCGACCGCGCGCCGCAACGACGTGCTGCGCAAGATGGCCGACCTGGGCTACATCACCGCGAGCGAGGCCCGGGCGGCCGCCGCCGAGCCGCTGAAGCTCGAGCCCAGCGGCTACTTCCGCGAGCGCCGCGAGAGCTACTTCTTCGACTACGTCACCGACGAGCTGATCAAGCGCTACGGCGTCAGGCGCGTGCGCGGCGGCGGCCTGCGGATCACCACGACGATCGACCTCGACATGCAGCAGAAGGCGCGCCGGGCGATCGCCGAGAGCCTCAGCTTCTCGGGCGCGCCCTCGTCGGCGATCGTGAGCATCGACCCGCGCAGCGGCCACATCCGCGCGATGGCGTCCTCGGCCAAGTACCAGAACTCGAAGTTCAACCTCGCCGCCGACGGCAAGCGCCAGCCCGGCTCGGCCTTCAAGATCATGGCGCTCGTCGCGGCGGTGCGCGAGGGCATCCACCCGGCGAGCAGGAGCTATGCCTCGGGCCCGATCACGCTCGCCCCGCACTGGGGCGGGGTCACGATCAACTGCTACGGCGGGCGCTGCTCGGGAGGCTCGAAGAACCTCGTCGCCGGCACGCTGAGCTCGGACAACACCGTCTACATCCGCCTCGCGCTGGACCTCGGGCCGAAGAAGGTCGTCCGGGCGGCCAAGGACCTGGGCATCATGTCGACGCTGCGGGGCTATCCGTCGGAGACGCTCGGCGGCCTGGAGCGCTGCTGCTCGCCGCTGGAGATGGCCAACGCCTACGCGACGATCGTCAGCGGAGGCTGGCGCAACAAGCCCAAGGCGGTGACGAAGGTGCGCTTCCCCGACGGCAAGGTCGACGACCTGTCCAAGCCCGAGCGCAAGAAGGTCTTCGACGAGGCGGCGATGCACGAGGTCGTCAAGATCCTCAAGCAGAACATCTACGGCGGGGGGACCGGCGGTCTGGCGCGCACCGGCTGCCCGGCGGGCGGCAAGACCGGCACGACCGACGAGAACTCCGACGCCTGGTTCGTCGGCTTCACGCCGCGGCTGGCGACCTCGGTCTGGGTCGGCTTCCCGCGCGGCCGCATCCCGATGGGTCCGCTGTTCAACGGCCGCAACGTCGACGGCGGCACGTTCCCCGCGCAGATCTGGGGCCGCTACATGAAGAGCGTCAAGCGCGGCTTCTGCGGCGACTTCAAGAAGCCGGCCGAGTCGTTCAAGGCGAAGCAGTTCAAGGGCAAGCAGGGTCGCCAGGCGCCCGTCGGGCCGCCGCTGACGCCCGAGCAGGCCGCCGCCAACGCCCAGCGCGCCCAGCAGCAGGCCTACCAGGTGGACCCCGGCGCCGCGCCGCCGCCGCCGCCGCCCGGCGCGCCGCCCGCGACCGGCGGCCGCAGCTACGACCCCGGCGCCTACAACCCCGACATCTACGACAACGGGCCGGGGGTGGAGGTCCAGCCGGACGACGACCCCGGCGACGACACGCCGTAGGGCGGGGTGACGCCGCCGTAGCGCTCGCGGGTTGCGCTACCGTTGCGGCGCAATGGCCAAGGAAGAGAAGGTCGAGTTCGAGGGCGAGGTCATCGAGGCCCTCCCCAACGCGATGTTCCGGGTCAAGCTCGACAACGACCACGTCGTGCTCGGGCACGTCGCGGGCAAGATGCGGCGCTTCCGGATCCGCATCCTGCCGGGCGACCGGGTCCGCGTCGAGCTGTCGCCGTACGACCTCGACCGCGCGCGCATCGTCTACCGCCACCGCTGACCGACGAGCTCGATCTCATCGCCGCGCTGCGCGAGCGCTTCGCTCCGCCGCCGGAGCGCGTCCTCGTCGGCAGCGGCGACGACGCCGCCGTCGTGCGCGCGCGACCGCTGTCGGTCACCTCCACCGACGCGATGGTCGACGGCGTCCACTTCCGCCTCGGTGCCACGGCGAGCGCCGCCGACGCCGGCCACCGGGCGCTCGCCGGCGCGCTGTCGGACCTGGCGGCGATGGGGGCCGACGCCGGCGAGGCGTACGTCGCGCTCGGGCTCCCGCCGGGCTTCGCGCGCCGCGACGCGATCGCCCTCGCCGACGGGATGGCCGAGCTCGCGCGGCGCTGCGACGTCGCGCTCGTCGGCGGTGACGTCACGAG
>DASZOA010000537.1:0-5519 GCA_035551055.1 Solirubrobacteraceae bacterium | reverse complement strand
CATCGTCGCCCGCTACCTCCCCGCAGCGGCGCGCGCGACGGCGATCGACCTGTGCGTGCACCACCTCGAGCGCGCGCCGCGCCGGCCCGAGCGCCTGTTCCTGCAGTTCCACGGCGGCGTCTACCGCTCCGACGACGCCGGTCGCACGTGGACCGACATCGGCGCGGGACTGCCGCACGCCTTCGGCTTCCCGGTCGTGCTCGATCCGGCCGACCCCGACAGCGCGTTCGTCATCCCGGTGACCGCGGCCGACCGCGTGACCGACGGGCGCGTCGCCGTGTGGGAGACGCGCGCCGCCGGCGCGACCTGGATGCCGCGCGACGACGGCCTGCCGCAGCGCGACGCCTACCTGTCGATCCTGCGCCAGGCGTTCGCCGGGGCGCACGAGGGACCGGAGCTCGAGCTGTACTTCGGCGCGACGTCGGGGGAGATCTTCGGCTCGGCCGACGCCGGTGCGCACTGGGCGAGCATCGCGCAGCGTCTGCCGGCGATCGCCTCGGTCCGGCCCGCGTGAGCTCGCCGTCGACGCGGCGGCAGCGCGGCGGCTACGCTGCCGCCACGATGCCCGCCGCGCCCGTTCCGACCGCCCGCAGATCGTGCCTGTCGGTCCCCGGCTCGTCGGCGTCGATGCTCGCCAAGGCGCCGCAGCGCGGCGCCGACGAGATCGTCGTCGACCTCGAGGACGCGGTCGCCGCCGCCGCCAAGGACGAGGCGCGCGCGACGGTCGTGGCGGCGCTCTCCGAGACCCGCTACGAGGGCGTGCCGACCAGCGTGCGCGTCAACGCTCCGCGCACGCCATGGTGCCACGCCGACCTGATCGCGATCGCCTCGCTCGCGCCCGGCCCGGCCTCGGTCGTCGTCCCGAAGGTCGAGAGCGCCGGCGACCTGGCGTTCGTCGAGCGGCTGCTCGACGGCGTCGAGGCGGCGGCAGGGACGGGCGCGGCGCCGCTGCGCGTCCAGGCCCTGATCGAGACCGCCGCGGGCGTGGCCCGGCTCGACGAGATCGCGGGTGCGTCGCCGCGCCTGGACGCGCTGATCCTCGGCTACGCCGACCTGTCGGCGTCGCTCGGCCGCACGGCGGGCGCGCGCGCCGAGCTGGACGGCTGGCGCGCGATCCAGGACGCGGTCCTCGTCGCCGCGCGCAGCCACGATCTCGCCGCGATCGACGGCCCGTACCTCGGCATCGCCGTGGACGACGGCTTCACCGCGGCCGCGCGGCGCGCTCGCGAGATGGGCTTCGACGGCAAGTGGGCGATCCACCCCGCGCAGGTCGCCGCCCTCAACGCGCTGTTCACGCCGTCCGACGAGGAGATCGAGCACGCGCACGCGGTGATCGGCGCGCTCGAGGACGCCGAGCGGCAGGGGGGCGCCGGCGCGGTCGCGCTCGACGGCCAGATGCTCGACGAGGCGGTGCGCGTGGCGGCCCTGCGCGCGCTCGCGCGCGCCCCCGCCGGCGCACCCCGGCGCTAGCGGCGCTCGCGCTGCGCGCGCAGCGTGTCGCGCAGCGCCTCGAGGCCGGTGTGGCGCGGACTCCAGCCGAGCTCGCGGCGCGCCTTGGCGGTGTCCATGATCGCCGGCGCCGAGAGCGCCTCCGCCCAGCCCATGGCGGGCGGCGCGAACGGCAGCGCCGCGAGCAGCCGCGCGGCGAGCTGGAACGGCGCGCGCGGCGCCGCCACCGCCAGCAGGCCGAGCTCGCGCGCGACGTCGACCGCCGTCACCACGCCGTCGCCGGCGATGTTGTACGCGCCCGGAGGGCCGGCGCCGACGGCGCACAGCCGCAGCGCCTCGCCGACATCGTCCTCGTGGACGAACTGGAGGGGCAGCGGCGGAACGAGCGCCGGCACGCGCAGCGGCAGCGCCCGCGCGAGCCGGCGACCGAGCGGCTCGAGACGCTCGGGCACGAGCCGCTTGGCGCCCACCGTGTGCGGGCCGAGCACGACCGGTGGGCGCAGCAGGTAGAGCTCGACGGCGGGCCGTGCGGCGGCCGCCTGCTGCAGCAACTGCTCGATCTGCGCCTTCTCCTGGGAGTAGAACAGGTGCTCGGCGGGCCGCGTCGGCCAGTCCTCGGTCATCCCGATCGGGTTGTCGCGACGAAAGCCGTAGGCGGCGACCGACGACGCGTAGACGAAGCGCCGGGCCCCGACCGCGGCGGCGGCGGCGAAGGCATTCAGCGTCCCGTCGACGTTGATCGCGCGGATCGTCGGCCGGTCCGCCCTGCCGGTGATCATGAAGGCCAGGTGCACGACGACGTCGGCGCCGGCGAACGCCCGCTCGAGCGCCTCGCGGTCGCGCACGTCGCCGCGCTCGTAGCGCATCTTCGTCCAGCCGTGCTCGCCCGGGTCGAACGGTCGCCGCGCGATTCCGACGATCCGTCCGATCCGCTCGTCGGCCTCGAGCAGCGGGACGAGCCCGAAGCCGAAGGTCCCGGTCGGCCCGGTGACGGCGACACTCAGCCGTGATCGTCCGGCGGGCACCGTCCGACCGTACCCACCCCCGTCGGGCATGCTCACGCCATGCAGGTCGCGATCATCAGCGACACCCACATCCCGCGCGGCGCGCGCACGATCCCGGCGGCGTGCCTGGACCGCTGCCGCGCGGCCGACGCGATCCTGCACGCCGGCGACCTCGCCGACGTGCCCGTGCTCGAGCTGCTGCGCGCCCTGGGACCGCCGCTGCACGCGATCTGCGGCAACGTCGACAGCGCCGCCGTGCGCCGGCTGCTGCCCGAGCGCCTCGAGCTCGAGCTCGGGGGCGTGCGCGTCGGGATGATCCACGTCCCGGGACCGGCGGCCGGGCGCCTGCAGCGCCTGCGTGCCGAGTTTCCCCGTTGCGACGCCGTCGTGTTCGGCCATACGCACATGCCCGAGCACGCCGAGCTCGACGGCTTTCAGATCTTCAACCCGGGCTCCCCCACCGAGCGGCGCCGCGCGCCGGCGCACACGATGGGCCTCGCGTCGATCGCCCGGGGGCGGATCGAGTTCGAGCTGCACGTCGTCGCCTGAGGCGCGATCGTAGAAGCGCTATACTGGGCGACCGGCAGGGGCTGTCGCGCCAGACTTGTTGCTTGCGCAATTATCTGGTACGATTCCTCGTGGCGCTGTGTGGGCAGCCCCGTTTGTGGGCACCCCGCTATTCGGCCGACCGCCTCCTCTCCCCTCTTCCGACGTGCCGCCGCCATGGCCGGCAACGAGCAGACGGGTCGGGGCGGGTTCGCGAAAACGGCGCTCCGAACATCTGAAAGGGAACGCATGGCCAGGACAACCACAACAAGTGCGCGCCGCCGCGGCGAGCACAGCGCATCGACGAAGCGCCCGCGACGCCGGGCTGCGGCCGAGGACGCGGTGCGTCACGGCGCCCGCGTCCAGGCCGAGATGACGGCGGACTCGCTGCAGACCTTCCTCAACCAGGCGTCGCGCTACGCGCTGCTGACCGCCCCTGAGGAGATCGAGCTCGCCAAGCGCATCGAGCGCGGCGACATGGCGGCCAAGGACCGCATGATCAACGCAAACCTGCGTCTCGTCGTCTCGCAGGCGCGGCGCTACCAGGGCCTGGGGCTGCCGCTCGGCGACCTCGTGCAGGAGGGCACGCTCGGGCTCATCCGGGCGGCCGAGAAGTTCGACTGGCGCAAGGGCTTCAAGTTCTCGACGTACGCGACCCTCTGGATCCGCCAGAGCATCCAGCGCGGGCTCGCCAACACCTCGCGGACGATCCGACTGCCCACGCACATCGAGCAGCGCGAGCGCAGGCTCGCGCGCGTCGAGCGCGACCTGACGGCCAGGCTCTCGCACGACCCGTCCGACGAGGAGGTGGCGGCGGCGGCCGACATGACCGTCGCCGACGTGCTCGCCCTGCGCGAGGCACGCCGTCACGTCACGAGCCTCGACGTGCCGATCGGCGACGACGGCGACAGCAACCTCGGCGACTTCATCGCCAGCGAGCGACCCGACCCGAGCGCCGAGGCGGAGTCCAGCGAGCTCGAGCGCACCGTCGCCGCCGCCCTCGGGCGGCTGACCGGCGAGGAGCGGCGCGTCGTCGAGCTGCGCTTCGGACTGCGCGACGGGCGCGAGCGGTCGATCGAGGCGACGAGCCGCGAGCTCGGCCTCACCCGCGACCGGGCGCGCCAGCTCGAGGAGGCCGCGATGCGCAGCCTCGGCGACGAGCCTGCGCTCGCGGGGCTGCGCGAAGCGGCGTAGCCCTCCGCGCGCCGGCGCGACTGTGACGGACTCGAGCGCCCGCGACCGCGGGCGCTCGCGCGTCACGGGCGATCGCCGCCGTCGGACTTGCGGAGCCTGAGCGGCTCGCCGCGGAACGGCAGGACGCGGCTGGGCGGCTCGTCCAGGGATGGCGACGGCTCGCCGGGCGCGGCCGGCGCTTCGGGTTCCAGCGGCGGCGGCTGGAGCTCCGGCTCGACCGGCGGCGTCGCGGGCTCGGGCGCCACCGGCGGCGCTTCGGACTCCACCGCCGGCGGCTGCGGCTCCGGCTCGACCGCCGCCGGCTGCGGCTCCGGCTCGCCCGCCGCCGGCTGCGGCTCCGGCTCGACCGGCGGCGCCGCGGCCTCGCGCGCGGCGGTCGCAACCGGCACCGCCAGCGGCGTGGGGGCGGTCGCGCCGTCGGCAGCGGCCTCGTCAGGGCGCTCGCCGCGCCGCCCGCGCGCCAGGAGGAAGACGCCGAGCGCGATCGCGAGCACGGCGATCACGACGGTCGGAGCATCGCCGAGAGCCACGAGCACATCCATGCGGGCAGCCTACGCGTCGACCAGGTCGTACACGTCAGCGGCCGCCGCGCCCATCACGCGCTCCGCCAGCTCGGCCTTCAGCACGTCGAGGTGCGCCTCCTCCTGCTCGCTGCGCCCGTCCTTGCGCGCGAGGTCGATGAACTCCTCGGTCACGAAGCCCTCGCGCAGCAGGAGCGTGACCGAGCGCTCGCCGAGGCGGACCTCGAAGACGAAGCGCTCCAGCACCCGCCCGCGCTCGGGACGGGCGAGCTCGGGGTCCACGGCGAACCGATCGCCCGTCACCGCACGTGTGACCGCCTCGATGCCGTCGCGCGCGCCCGGCCCGCGGAACGCGGTGCGGATCCTGATCTCACGCCGCGGCGGCGGGCCGACGGGCGAGAGCGCCGCAAACGCGCGCTGCATGACCTTGAAGGCGTGCGCGACGCCGCCCGGCGAGCCGGGGCCGTGGTATTTGAGCATGTCGTCGAAGGAGAAGGCGATCGTCCGCCCGAGCTCCTGCACCTCGATCGTCTCCGTCACCAACCGGCTCCTCTCTGCGACGGGCGGCCGAGCACGAGCGGCCGCGCTGGCCCGGCGCTGCGGGCTTCGTGGATCGCCATGAGGATCGCATGACACGGTCACGGGACAATCACGAGTCGGCCACGCGAGACTGGGTAGGCCATCGGCATGACCACTTCCGAAGCCAAGACCGTCCAGTACCTCAACGAGGCCCACGCCACGGAGGTCGGGCTCGTCCGCGTCCTACAGGAGCAGATCGCGATGGCGCCGCGCGGGCGCTACCGCA
>DASZOA010000536.1:0-8209 GCA_035551055.1 Solirubrobacteraceae bacterium | reverse complement strand
GGCCGTCTTCGACGCGGTGCACATCGCGCACACCGAGCGGCGCTGGGTGCAGCCCCAGCGCGTCGGCGTCGAGCCCTGATCGAAGGCGCGCCGCGGACGGGGCTCGCGTCCGCTCAGCCGTCCCGCCGCTCGGCGTCGGCGGCGGACGTCGGCTCGTCCTCGCCCACGAACAGGATCGGCGTCATGCCGGCGGCGGCGACCGCCGCGACCTTCCTGGCGATCTGCTCGTCGGTCTCGCCCGCGCGCCGGCGCTCGCTGTGGCCGACCATGACGTAGTCGACCAGTCCCGCGAGCATGACCGGCGAGATCTCGCCGGTGTACGGGCCGCTCGGCTCCCAGTGGCAGTTCTGGGCGCCGAGCCGCACGAGCGGCGGGTCGGCGATGGCGTGAAGGGCCGTGAGCGAGACCGCGGGCGGGCAGACGATGACGATCGGCAACGGCAACGGGGCGCGCGCCTCCTCGCGCAGGCGGTCCTGGACGCGCGCGAGCAGCGCGGTCGCCGCGGCCGGCGCCGGATACATCTTCCAGTTGGCGAGGACGTATCCGATCAGCGCACTGTATGACGGCCGCCGTCAGCGGGGCTCACCGGCGGCGTCGACCGGCGGCGCGGGTGGAAGCTGCGCGCCGGCGAGGATCGCCGCGGGCGCCTCGGCGGCCATCCAGCGCGCGCGGCGGCCGGCGATCACGTGCACCGCGTCCAGTCCGGAGGCGAGGTCGGGCGGCGCCGCCCCCGTCGCCGCGTGCGCGTCGGAGGCCAGGACGTGCGCCAGGCCACCGCCGATCAAGCCGACCGCGAAGCGGTGCTGCTCGCTGTCGTCGGGCACCAGCGTGCGGGCGGTGAGCTGCACCAGCACGCCCTCGTCGACGAGCCGCTCGAGACGCCGGCGATCGTCGCGCAGGTCGCGGCTTCGCTCGGGATGGGCCAGCAGGATCCGATAGCCGCGGCCGCGCAGCGCGTCCAGGTCGCGCTCGAACGAGCCGTCCAGCGGACCGTACGGGGTTTCGACGAGCAGGTCGCTGCCGCGCTGGCGGTAGCTGACCAGTGCCAGCTCCTCGTCCGACGCGCCGCGCGACCAGGTCAGATCGACCTCGCCGCCGGCGACGACCTCGACGCCGATCGCCGCTTCGCGCAGCCGCTCGTTGAGCGCACGGCAGCGCTCGCCCAGCTCGCTCGGCCGCACGCCCGGATGATCGCCGCGCACGTGGGGCGTCGCCGCGAGCACCGCCACCCCACCCGCCGCCGCGACGCGCGCCAGCTCGAGCGCCGCGCCGAGATCGGGCGCGCCGTCGTCGATGCCGGGCAGCACGTGGGAGTGCAGATCGACGAGCCCCCGGTTCATGCCGGCAGCAGCACCTGCTCGATGGCGTCGGCGCGCATCGGCTGCGAGCAGCGCACGAGCACCGCCATGAGCCACGGGTCGTCGTCGGAGGTCTCGTAGCGCTCGTGCATGTGGGTGACGAACGTGCGGATGGACTGCTCCTTGCGCACGCCGATGACGCCGCCGCGCGGGCCGGTCATCCCGACGTCGGTGACATAGGCGGTGCCGCCCGGCAGGACGCGCGCGTCGGCGGTCGGCACGTGCGTGTGGGTGCCGACGACGGCGCTCGCGCGGCCGTCGAGGTACCAGCCCAGCGCGACCTTCTCGCTCGTCGCCTCGGCGTGGAAGTCCACCAGCACGTGGTCGACGCGGCCCTCGAGCTCGCCGAGCGCGGCGTCGGCGTCGGTGAACGCGGGCCGGCCGGCGCGCAGGAAGAGGTTGCCGCTGAGGTTCACGACGCCGAGCCGGACGCCGTCGTTCTCGACGACGCAGACGCCGTGCCCGGGCTGGCTGCGCAGGTAGTTGTAGGGCCGCAGGATCGCGTCGTGCGAGTCGAGGTAGTCGTAGATCTCGCGCCGGTGGTAGGCGTGGTTGCCCAGGGTGATCGCGTCGACGCCGGTGGCGAACAGCTCGTCGGCGATCTTCGGCGTGATGCCGACGCCGCCGGCCGCGTTCTCGCCGTTGACGACGACGAACGTCGGCGCGTGGCGCTCGCGCAGCGCCGGCAGCAGCCCCAGCAGCGTGTGCCGGCCGAGCGAGCCGACGAGGTCGCCGACGAAGAGGATGCTCGCGACCGCCTCTGCCACGGGACATACTCTGACGCAGCGATGGCTGACGAGGTCTCCGACGTCCCGCCCGCGTCGCCGCCGCCCCCGGTCGGCCCGGTCGTCGTCCCCCGCTGGGTGCAGCTCGTCATGCTCCCGCTCGCCGTGCTCGCGCTCTACGCGCTCGCCCACGCGGCCGGCGTCGTGCTGCTGCTGTTCATCCTCGCGGCGGTCATCGCGCTGATCCTCAACCCGCTCGTCGTGCTCGTGCAGCGCACGCGCGCCCCGCGAACGCTCGCGGTGATCGTCGTCTACGTCGCGTTCTTCACGCTGCTGCCGTTTCTCGGCTTCCTCGCGGCGGGCCCGGTCTCCGATCAGGCCAGGTCGTTCGCCCACGACGTGCCCGGGCTCGTCGACGACGCGAGCGCGCTGCTCGACGACGTGCAGGACTTCTTCGACGACCAGGGCATCGACGTGCAGATCAAGGGCGAGAGCGAGAGCGCGCTCGCCAGCGTGCAGCAGGAGATCGTGCGCGGCTCGGGCGAGATCGTCACCCTGACCGGCGAGCTGCTGCGGCTGTTCGTCGAGCTGTCGTTCTACGTGATCCTCGTGATCGTCCTGTCGATCTACATGCTCGTCTACGCGCCGCGGATCGGGCGGCTCGTGCGCTCGGTCATGCCGCCGGGCAACGGCACGCCGGAGGACGACTACCCGACGCGCGTGCAGCACGCGGTCTTCGGCTACGTCCGCGGACAGCTGCTGTTCAGCCTGATCATGGGCTTCTCGGCGGGCGTCAGCCTGTGGCTGTTCGGCGTCGTCGGGATCTTCCCCGACGGGCGCACGTACGCGTTCGCGTTCGGCGCGTTCTTCGGGCTCATGGAGCTCGTGCCGTACGTCGGCCCGGTGCTCGGCGCGACGCCGCCGGTGCTCGTCGCGCTCGTCCAGGACCCGCTCACGGCGCTCTGGGTCGCGCTGCTGTTCGTCGCGCTGCAGCAGCTCGAGGGCCACGTCGTCGCGCCGAACGTCTTCGGTCGCGCGCTGCGCCTCAACCCGCTGCTGGTGATCTTCGCGCTGCTGCTCGGCGGTCAGATCTACGGCCTCGTCGGGGCGCTGGTGGCGCTGCCGATCGCGGCCGTGGTGCGCGAGACGGTCGTCTACCTCAAGCACCACCTCGTCTTCGAGCCGTGGGGCACGGCCTCGCCGCTGGTGCTCGGCGAGCGCGCGCCGCCTGCACCGGTGGTGGCCGACGAGGACGAGCGGGTGGGGGGCACGCGGCGCTGAGGTCGACGCTCATGCTGCTGGGCGCGCTCCTGGCCGCGTTGGCGTCCGCGCCCGACGCGCCCGCACGCGTGCTGCTGGTCGGTGACGCGTCGGCCGAGGTCGCCCTCGTCGAGCTGTCGACCGACCGGGTCGTCGCCGAGCTGGCGATGCCGGCCGCGGTCACCGCCGTCGCCGTCGACCCGACCGGCGACAGGGGCTACGCGGCCGCCGGTAACACCGTCGTCGAGCTCGACCTCGACGCGCGAACCGAGACGCGGCGCACCGTGCTCGGCGGCGCGCCCATCTCCGAGCTCGCGGCCGCGCGCGACGGCCGGCTGCTGGCGTTGCAGGGCGACCGGGTCACGGTCATCGACGCGGGCACCCTTCAGCCGGCGTTCGCGATTGCGCTCCAGGGCGTCGGGCGGCGGCTGACCGCCGGCCGGCGGTCGGACGAGGCCGTCGTCGTGCTTGCCGGCGGCCGCGTGGCGATCCTGGCGCTCGCCGAGCGGCGCGTGTCGCGCACGGCGAGGGTCCCCGGCGCGACGGGCGCCACGATCGACCGGATGGGGCGCACGTGGGTCGCCGCGCGCGGGTACCTGCGCCTCGTTCCGGCCCGTCGCTCGAGGGTCTCGCGGACGACCCGGCTGCGGCTGCCGCGCGGCGCCGGCGGCGCGATCGTGCCGTCGCCGCGTGACGCGCGGATCGCGATCGGCGCGGTGCGGGGCGCGCGCGGGGCGGTCGTCGATCTCGCCTCGCGCAGCGTGCGGCGCTTTGCGTCCGGCTCGCGGCCGGGAGCGCCGTCCTGGAGCCTGGACGCGACGCGGCTGTACGTCCCCGACGCCGCGAGCGGCTCGGTGTGGATCGTCGGCGCCGCCGGCGGCCGGCGCCTGCGCGTCATCGACCTGCCGGGCGCGACCCCCGTCGCGGTCGTCGAGCAGCCGGGGTTGGCACGGCTGGCGGGCAGCGACGCCGCCGACGCGCTGACCGGCACCGGCGGCCGGGACCGCATCGAGGGCCTCGCCGGCGACGACCATCTGCGCGGCGCCCGCGGACGCGACATCGTCAGCGGCGGCCCGGGCGACGACCGCCTGTCCGGCGGCGCGGCGAGCGACCTGCTCGACGGCGGCGACGGCCAGGACTACCTCAGCGGTGGCACCGGCGACGACCGGATCGATGGCGGCCCGGGCGCCGACGCCGGCGACGGCGGCACCGGCAACGACACGCTCGACGGCGGCGGGGACGACGACGTGCTCGACGGCGGCGACGGCGACGACACGATCCTCGGCGGCGCGGGCGACGACCGGATCGTCGAGCGCGGCTTCGGCAACGACAAGCGCCTCAGCGGCGGTCCCGGCGACGACGTCATCGAGGGCGGCCGCGGCTCGGACCGCGTCATCGAGGGCGAGGACGGCAACGACAGGCTCTCCGGCGGACCCGGCAAGGAGTCGATCAGCGGGGGCACCGGCAACGACGTGCTCGACGGCGGCCGCGCCCGAGACCGCATGCGCGGCGACGAGGGCGACGACGAGCTGCGCGGCGACGCCGGCGACGACATCCTCGGCGGCGGCGAGGACGGCGACCGGCTCGACGGCGGCTCGGGCGACGACGAGCTCGACGGCGGCGAGGGGAGCGACATGCTGATCGGCGGACCCGGCCCGGATGCGATCGCCGGCGGCGGCGGCGACGACACGATCCGCGCCGCCGACGACAGCGCCGACACCGTCGGCTGCGGACCCGGGAGCGACACCGTCTACGTCGAGGCCGACGCCCCCCAACGCGACCGGCTCACCGACTGCGAGCTCGTCACCCCGATCGCCCCCGAGTCGGCCAACGACACCACCCCGCCGTCGCTGTTCTTCGGCTTGCCGCGGCCGGAGCTCATCCGCGGCACGCCCGGCGACGACGGGCTCCACGGCAACGCCGGCGACGACCGGCTGTTCGCCGCCGCGGGCGACGACTACGTCGACGGCGGCAAGGGAGACGACGAGCTGCACGGCGGCTCCGGCGACGACATCATGGCCGGCCGCCGCGGAAGCGACCGCATCTTCGGCGACACCGGCGACGATCACATCACCGGCGATCGCGGCGACGACACCATCGACGGCGGTCCCGGCGCCGACCGGATCTTCGGCAACCTCGACGACGACGCGATCGCCGGCGGCGCCGGCGACGATCGCATCAACGTCGTCGGCGGCGGACGCGACGTCGTGCGCTGCGGCCCCGGCAGCGACAGCGTCTTCGCCGACGCGCGCGACCGCGTCACCGCCGACTGCGAGCGCATCTCGCGCTGACCGCGCGAGGTCACGCGCGGCCGCGCTCGCCGGGATGGACGAGCCCGGACTCGTAGGCGAGCACGACGGCCTGCACGCGGTCGCGCAGGCCGAGCTTGGCGAGGATGTGGGTGACGTGCGTCTTGACGGTGGCCTCGCTGACGAACAGCTCGGAGGCGATCTCGGTGTTCGAGGCTCCGCGCGCGACGAGTCGGAGCACGTCGAGCTCGCGGTCGGTGAGTCGGCCAAGCTCGTCGGGGGCGCGCGAGCCGGGGGGCGGGCGGTGGACGAACTGCTCGACGAGGCGGCGGGTGATCGAGGGGCGAGCAGCGCGTCGCCGCTGGCGACGACGCGGATCGCGTCGGCGAGCTGCTCGGGGCGCACGTCCTTGAGCAGAAAGCCGCTGGCGCCGGCCTTCATCGCCTCGTAGACGTACTCGTCGGCGTCGAAGGTGGTGAGGATCAGCACGCGGGCGCGGGCGTTGGCGGCGAGCAGGCGGCGGGTGGCCTCGATGCCGTCGAGCTCGGGCATCCGGACGTCCATCAGCACGACGTCGGGCGCCAGCTCGCGCGCCCGGTCGAGCGCCCGCAGGCCGTCGGAGGCCTCGGCGACGACCTCGATGTCCCTCTGGGCTTCGAGGATCAGCCGAAAGCCGCCGCGGACGAGCGCCTGGTCATCGACGATGAGGACGCGGATCACGACGGCGCCGGCGTCGTCGTCGGGATCCGCGCATGGACGGCGTAGCCGCCCTCGGCGCGCGGGCCGGCGTCGAGGTCGCCGCCGTACAGCGCGACGCGCTGGCGCATGCCGCTGATCCCGTGACCGCCGGCGCCGCCGTTCGACGCGGCGTGGCCGGTGTTGGTCACGTCGAGCTCGAGTGCGTCGGCGGCGTAGACGACGCGGACCTGCGCGCGCGCAGCGCCGGCGTGGCGCAGGACGTTGGTCAGCGCCTCCTGGACGACGCGGTAGGCGGTCAGATCGACGCCGGGCGTCAACGGCCGCTCGTCGCCTTCGACCGTCAGCTCGACCGGCAGCCCCGCCGATCGCACCTGCCCGACGAGCGCTTCGAGCTGCGCGATGCCCGGCTGCGGCGCGAGCCCGGCGTCCTCGTCGGCGCCGCGCAGCACGCCGAGCAGCCGGCGCATCTCGGCGAGCGCCTGGTGGCCGGTCTCCTCGACGGCGACGAGCGGCTCGCGCGCGCGCTCGGGGTCGTCGTCGAGCAGCATCCGCGCCGCACCGGCCTGGATCGTCATGACGCTCAGGCTGTGCGCGATGACGTCGTGCAGCTCGCGCGCGATCCGCGCCCGCTCCTCCAGCGCGCTGGCCTGCTGCTCGCGTTCGAGCCGCTCGGCGCGCAGCTCGAGCTCCTCGGTGCGGCGCGTGCGATCGCTGAGCGCGCGCCCGATCGCCCACGCGGCTGCCGCGAGCACGAAGATGACGACCACGCTTCCGGCGGGCGGATCATCGATGAGCATGATCACGGCCATCGCGGCGTAGCCGATCGCTCCCCCGGTGAGCGCCGCGCGCTGGTCGGAATGCGCGCCGACGATCCAGAACGCGGCGAACAGCGCGAACGGGTTCACGCCGCTGCTCGCCACCGAGTCGCGCGGGCGGCGGCCGTCGGCGTCCGTCTTCTCGAGCCTGCCGCCGAACAGGCCGACGAGCACGCCACGGAAGCGCTCGGCCTGGACGAACAGCGTGCCGCCGTCCGGCAGCGGCTCCAGCCGGAAGCTGTGCTCGCCGTCGAAGATCCCGGGCATGACGAGGCGGCCGAGCCAGCGCAGCTCCCGCTCGGCGTGCGCTGCGAGCACGGTCCGCTTGAAGTCATCGCGCGCGCGCCGGGTGGCGCGATCTCGACGGCGAGCCGCAGCCCCGCGCGCGAAGAATACGTAGCCGTCCACGATGCGAGCGCTCGCCCCGACCGGAAGACTCGCCGCCTGTTGAAGATGAAGGCGGGCAGGAGGAGGATCGCATGAGCACCGCGTTGGATCGTCGGCGCAGGCGGACCGTTGCGGCGCTGGCGGCTGCGGTGGGACTTGGGCTGCTGGCCTCCGCGCCGGCGCAAGCGGGCGCGGGGACGTCGGCGCTGTGCACCGTGAGCTTTCCCTCGGTCTTGATCGCGCCCGCCTTCCAGCCCCTCGCGCTCACCGCGAGCGCGGGCACGATGACGTCTGAAGGCCATACCGGCACCGTCCGCTGCGCGGGCGAGATCCGCGGTCACGCCGTCACGGGCCCCGGCACGGCCGCGATCCGCTATGAGCGCTGGGGCACCTGCGCCGGTCATGTGGGTGAGGGCGATGTCGAGTGGAAGGTCCCGACGGACGGGGGACTGCAGGTGCTGGCCGGCGAGCTGTCCGTCCGACGCCTCGCGGTCGCGGTCCTCGCCGCGGCGGACTTCGGCGACGCGCGCGCCGACCTCGCGGGTGCCCTGTATCCCGTCGAGGGCGACTGCGTGCTCACGCCGCTGTCGAGGGTCGGCGTGCTCGTGGCCGGCTCCCTCGTGTCGTAGCGGTCCGTGATTCGCAGAAGCCCGATTCCGCACACGCCAAATAATTCGCGAAAGGGAGCACGAGATGACCACCGAGCAGCAGCAGAC
>DASZOA010000535.1:0-4923 GCA_035551055.1 Solirubrobacteraceae bacterium | reverse complement strand
CCTCTCCCCGGAGGCCAACGAGCTGCTCACGCACGAGCTGCGCGAGGCCATCGGCAGCGACGAGGTCGAGGTCCCCGAGGACGTGCCGGATCGCAGCGAGGACGCGCACGCGACGCGCCCGCGGTTCGTCGCCACGCTGGTCTCCAACCGCGCGCTGCTCATCGTCACGTTCCTCTCGGCGCTCGTCATCGGCGGCATCGTCGCGCTCGTGACGGGCGAGTACTGGGCGGTCGTCGTGGCGCTCGGGCTGCACGCGGTCGGCACGCTGGTCGTGACCGCCGGCACGATGGCGCTGACGACCGAGACCGAGCACGTCGACCCGGCCGTCGCCGCCCGCCTCGAGGAGGAGGGCGTCAGCGATCCCGACCGCGTGCTCAGCGAGCTCATCGAGGACTACGCCGGGGCCCGGCAGGCGCGCGGCGTGCCGGAGGTCGTGGCGACCGGCCACAACGAGCGCGCGACGGCGCCCGAGCAGGACCAGGCGCGCGCGAGCGTCGAGCAGCGCAGCGCGATCACGCCGACCAGCGGCGACGCGCCCCCCGCCGGCTCGGACTCCGCCGTCGCCGCGCTGGAGTGGTGGATCGTCGCCGGGCTGGCCGTCGTGAGCGTCGGCCTCGCCGCGATCGTGGGCGGTGACCTGTGGGCCCTGCCGGCGATCTTCCTTCCGCTCGCCGCGGGCTGGATCGCGCTGCAGTACTGGATGGCGCGCGGGCGCACCACGCCCGAGCGCCCGACCGCGGAAGGCGAGTCCGCGCAGCGCACGCTGCTGCCGATCAGCGCGTTCATCGTCGCGGGCGTGATCTGGTTCGTGCTCGTCATCGGCTGGATCGGCGGGCTGATCTAGCCACGCGCGGCCGGGGGGAGGACCGTCTCGAGCCAGCCGCCGACGGCCGCGCTCGAGCTCGACCGCGGGCATCGCATCCTTACGGCGATTCGGTCACCCGCCAGACGACCGGCGGCCCGTGGTAGCCCGCGAGCGCCAGCAGCCGCGCGTCGCCGCTGCCGTCCTCCTCCGGCCGCTCGCGGCAGCGCAGCTCGAAGCGGTCGCCCGCGCCGGCGCCCGCGTCGGCGTGCGCCGGCGGCTCGAGCGTCAGCCAGGCGAGCGGTGACGAGCCGGCACCGGCGAAGGCGCTGCGGATCGCGTCACGCTCGGCTTCTTCGAGGTACTGGTTGACGACCGACTGCCAGATCACCGTCAGCACGCCCGGGCGGGCATCGTCCAGCCGCGCCGCCAGCCACGCGGCCGCGCTGCGCCGTTCGACGGTCACGCCGTGGCGCTCGGCGACGGCGGCCGCCTGCATGACGCGCGCCAGGCGCTCGGGCTCGTCGGGCCAGATGTAGGAGCGAAGCTCGAGCAGCCCCTCCGGCGACGCCGGGTCGATCGGCTCGCGATCGCAGCCCGCCCGCGCGACGATCTGCAGCCGCGCGGCGGCCTCGGCGGGATCGCCAACGGGCGCGCCGACCCACGGCTCGACGAACTCGAGCGGGCTCGACGGGTCGCCGAGCGGCGTGCCGCCGACGACGTAGCGGAAGCGGTCGGCATTGAGGTTCAGACCGGCGCTCGCGCCGAGCTCGAGCAGGCGGATCGGCCGGCGGTGACGCTCGGCGAGCCACAGCAGGCCGCCATACAGCGCCACGCAGCGGCCCGGCTCGTTGGTTTGCAGCGAGCGCCGCGCACGTCGGCGGATGAACGCCTCGTGCTCGGCGAGCGTCCGCGCCGCGACCGGCCACGCGCCGCCGGGCGGTGCGTCGCCGCCGGCGCTCGGGAAGTAGCGCGCCAGCTCGGGGGCGCGCCCGCGCAGCACGAGGTCGTGCAGCGCCGCGAGCAGGCGCAGCTCGGGCACGGACTCCGGGGTCGCGGGATCGCGCTCGAAGATCGAGGCGACGATGCCGCCGGCGTCGGCGTCGGCCGCCGCGCCGCGCATGAGCTCGACGTACAGCTGCGAGCGACCGGCCCGCTCGAGCGCTGCGGCGCGGGAGCGGAACAGCTCGGCGATCACGGCAGCGCCGACAGCAGCCGATCGATGTCCGAGGTGTCGTTCCAGGCGCCGACGGACGCGCGCAGCAGGCCGGTTCCGGGCAGATCGCGGACCACCACGCCGTCCTGCGCGAGCCGCAGCCGCGTCGCGGCCGGATCGGCGTCCTTCCAGGCGACGAGCGTCGTGCGGTCGCGCGGTGCGACCTCGCGTCCGTGCTCGCCCAGCGCGTCGGCGAGCGACGCCGCCAGCCCGGCGGCGCGCTCGTGCACGGCGTCCCAGCCGGCCCGGTCGAGGACGTCCAGCGCGGCGGCCGCCGCCGCCGCCGTCTCCAGGCTCTGCGCCGACGCGTCGTGGCGCGCGGCGCCGGCGTGCGGGACGGCGTCCAGGCCGGCGTTGGGATCGGCGAGGTTGAGGTACGTCGGCCCCGTCGCGGGCAGCCGCTCGCTCCAGCGCGGCGAGATCCAGA
The DNA here is from genome assembly GCA_035551055.1 of Solirubrobacteraceae bacterium. Classification (GTDB taxonomy): domain Bacteria; phylum Actinomycetota; class Thermoleophilia; order Solirubrobacterales; family Solirubrobacteraceae; genus CADCVQ01. The sequence continues at coordinate 2,478 of DASZOA010000535.1, read as the reverse complement.
GCATTCCGCTGCCGATCGGCCCGCAGAGCCACTTCTGGCCGGAGCCGGCGTAGAACGCGCAGCCCAGCGCCTCGACGTCGAGCGGCACCGCGCCGATGCCCTGCGCGCCGTCGAGCAGGACCGGCACGTCGCCGATCTCCGACAGGTCGGGTACGAGCCGCCCGCTGATCCAGCTGACGTGCGAGCAGGCGACGAGCCGCGTCTCGCCGGCGACGGCGTCGGCGATCTGCGCGAACGGAACTACGCGGACCGCCACGCCGCGCTGCGCGCGCGCCGCCGCGAGCGGTCCCTGCAGGCCGGGATGCTCCTCGTCGGACGTCAGCACCTCGTCGCCGGGCCCGAGGTCGAGCGCGGCGAGCACGCGAACGACGCCCTCGCTCGTGCAGGTCGTCAGCGCGACGTCGTCGGGCGCCGCGCCCAGCAGCCCGGCGTAGGCGCCGCGCAGCTGCCGGCGCACGTCGAGCATCGCGCCCATGTACGCGTGGCTGCGCCCCGTGGCGACCGCCTGCGCGAGCACGTCGCCGGCCGCCTTCGCGCCGGCGGCGGGGAGCGGTCCGCAGGTGCCGGCGTTGAGGTAGGCGGCCTGCTCGAAGACCGGGAACTCGGCGCGCAGCGCGGCAGGGTCCATTGCGCAGCAGGCTAGTGGACGCCCCCCCGGTGGCTACCGCCCGCAGACCGGCCAGTGGCCGGGTCCGCCCGTGCGGTACAGGATCGCCGCGCGCCGATCCTGCTCGGTCTCCGAGGCGGCGGCGGGGTCGCCCTTGCCGCCGACCGAGGCCCACGTCCGAAACGAGAACTGGTACTTGCCGCGGTAGGTCCCGCCGGCCGAGATCGCGCGCGGATCGCCGCGGGACTCGCACTGCGCGATCGACGCGAGCGCCGCCGGGATCGGCACGTTCGGGGCGCCGCCGTGGCGGCGCGCGCGGGCGCGGCGCACCCTGCGCGCCGCACGGCGCGTGGAGCGCCGCAGCTCGGCCAGCGTGAAGGTGCGCAGCGCGGCGCGCTTGCGCTTGCGCTGCGCCCGCGACAGCGGTCTGTCGCGCACGTGCCCGAGCCGCCTGGCGAAGAACATCCGCTTGGCGATGAGCTGGCGCTTGGCGCCGCGCTTCATGTCGCCCGGAGGGACGACGGCCGGCCGTTGGGCCGGGGTGGTGGGGGGCTGGCCGAGTGCGGATGACGTGGGCGTCGCGACAGCGCAGAGCGCGCAGACGGCGCCCAGGGTTCTGGAGCGCATTGGTTCGGTTGTCCTTCCGGCGGCCCGGAGGCGGCACGCGGCGGGCGCGCGACGCAGGTGGCCGATCGTTTGCGGCGGGCGGAGGCGCTCGAAGGCGCCCGAAGGTCACCCGCTGAAGCGCGACACCGTAGCACCCCCGATGGAGCAACCGGCTCGCTGCGGTCCGATCGGTGACCGCCGGCGCGGCCGGCCCGCCGCCGCGAGGGCGGCGGCCCGGCCGCAGAGGATCACGGCCTCAGGACGACCTTCACGCACTCGTCCTGCTTGTGCTTGAAGGTCTCGTAGCCCTTGGGCGCCTCGTCGAGCGACATGCGATGCGTGACGATGAAGCTCGGGTCGATGTCGCCGTTCTCGATGCGCTCCAGCAGCGGCCGCAGGTAGCGGTGCACGTGGCACTGGCCGCTCTTGATCGTCAGCGACCTGTTCATGATCGCGCCGATCGGGAACTTGTCCATGAAGCCGCCGTAGACGCCGGCGATCGACACCGTGCCGCCGTTGCGGCAGCAGTAGATCGCCTCGCGCAGCGCCGTCCCGCGCTCGCTCTCCAGCCGCGCCGCCTGCTTGACGCGGTCGTAGGCGTACATCCCGGGGTTGTGGTGGTGGGCCTCCAGACCGACGCAGTCAATGCAGTGGTCGGGGCCGCGGCCGCCGGTCATCTCGCGCAGCGCCTCGAGGACCGAGGTCTGCGCGTAGTCGATCGTCGCCGCGCCGCCCTGCTCGCGCGCCATCCGCAGCCGGTAGTCCCAGCGGTCGATCGCTATGACGCGCTCGGCGCCCAGCAGGTAGGCGCTCGCGATCGCGAACTGGCCGACCGGGCCGCAGCCCCAGACGGCGACGACGTCGCCGGGCTCGATCGCGCACATCTCGGCCGCCATCCAGCCGGTGGGAAGGACGTCGGAGAGGAACAGCACCTGCTCGTCCTGCAGGGCGCTGTCGATCTTCAGCGGTCCCACGTCGGCGAACGGGACGCGCACGTACTCGGCCTGGCCGCCGGCGTAGCCGCCCGTCAGATGCGAGTAGCCGAAGATGCCGCCGGTCGTGTCGCCGAACAGCTTCTCGGCCATCGACGCGTTGGGGTTGGAGTTCTCGCAGAGCGAGAACAGCCCGCGCGCGCAGGCGTTGCAGGCGCCGCAGGAGATCGGAAACGGCACGACGACGCGGTCGCCGACCTCGAGGTTGGACACCCCGCGGCCGGTCTCGACGACCTCGCCCATGAACTCGTGGCCGAGGATGTCGCCCTTGCG
>DASZOA010000534.1:0-3537 GCA_035551055.1 Solirubrobacteraceae bacterium | reverse complement strand
ACAGCGCGTGGTCGTAGGGCGGCGTGTAGGCCGAGGGGTCGACGACGTCCACGCGCACCGGTACGAGCGTAGACGGGCGCCTGCCCGGCCACCGCCCGCCCCGCCGGCCGCCGCTCGCCGCGACGGCGCCGGCGCGCCCGCCGCCGGCGTGGCGGGTGTGCCGGTCCGGATGGTCCTGCGCGGGCTGCCGCTGGCGGTCGGCGGCGTCGGGCTTGCGTTCTTCGTCGTGCAGGCGGCCCTCGGCTGGGGGCTGGGCGTCGCCGGCGCCGGGGTCACCGTGCTCGTCGCCGTGTGCCTGCTCGCGGTGCTCGTCGTCGCCGACGCGCTCGAGGGCGGCGGCGAGGAGGCCGATCAGGGGGAGGCCTACGACCGCCTCGCGCTCGGCGCGATCGTGCTCGCGATCGCCGTCGCGATCGCGAGCCTGTACCTGCCGATGCCGTGGGGCGGCGTGGCCGCAGCCGCCGTGCTCGCCGCCGTCATCGTCGCGCTGCGCCTGCGCTAGCGTCGTCGCGCGGGCCGCGCCCCACCGCGCGCGCCGGAGGTCGCCTGCGGCTAACGTGGCGCGCTTGGCCGTCGAGCTGTCCTACTGCATCGTCAACACCGAGCTGCGCGAGCTGTTGCTGCGCTGCCTGGACGCGGTCGCGCGCGAGCAGCAGACGCTCGACTTCGAGACCGAGGTGCTCGTGCTCGACAACGCCTCGCGCGACGGCTCCGCCGCCGCCGCGCGGCGCCACCCCGCGACGACCGAGGTCATCGCGCTCGAGCGCCGGCGCGGCAAGGGCGAGAACGACTCGGCGCTGCTGCAGCGCGCCTCAGGACGGCTGTGCCTGCTGCTCAACGAGGACTCCGAGCTGCGGCCCGGCGCCACGCAGCGGCTGCGCGCAGCGCTCGACGCGCACCCGCGGGCGGCCGCCGCCGGCGCACGCCTGCAGCGCCCCGACGGCCGCCAGCAGCCGTCGGCGTGGCGCTTCCCGACGCCGCTGACGGCACTCGTCGGCGCGCTGTTCCTGCATCGCCGCTACACCGTGCAGAGCCGCGGCGAGGAGATCCGCGAGGTGGACTGGGCGCAGTCGGCGGCGCTGCTCGTGCGCCGCGACGCCGCCGAGCAGATCGGCTGGTTCGACCCGGCCTTCTTCGTCTACTCCGACGAGGTCGACTTCTGCCGGCGCCTGCGCGACGCCGGCTGGCGCACGCTCTACGTCCCGCACGCCGTCGCGATCCATCACGAGCAGCTGGCGACCGGCGCGGTGCCCGAGCGGCGCATCGTCGAGCTGTCGCGCAACCGCGACCGCTACATGCGCAAGCACCACACGCGCGCCGCAGCATGGGCGGTTCGGCTGCTGACGGCGTTCACGTACGCGGTCCGCTCGCTGGCCGCGGTCGCACTGCCCGATCACGACCCGCGCCGCTACTGGCGCCACGTCACGGCGACGCTGCGGCCCGCGCAGGGCGAGGGCCTGCGCGAGGCGGCGGCCGAGCACAACCGCGGCCGCCGCCTTTGAGTCAGGCAGTGAGCCCTATGGGCAGGGCAGCGTCGGATCGGGCGCGAACGCGTGCGCGACGATGCCCGTGCCGGGCCTGACGAGGTAGAGCGTCGAGCCGTCGACGGCGAGGTCGATCGCCTCGAACTGCTCCTGCGGCGCGCCGATCGGGCCGATCAGGCGCTCGCGCTGCACGCAGTCGCCCTGCTGACGGAAGACGATCGCCTCGTTGGGGTCGCCGGTGTGCTCGTAATCGGTCAGCGTCCAGTGCGTCGAGGCGCTCTGGATCGCCAGCCCGCGGGCGCTCGCGTTGCTCTCGCCCTCCGACGCCGCGGCGAGGAACCAGCGCATGTCGCGGCCGGTGACCGTCTGCGAGAACGAGTACTCGTAGATGTCGGTCGCGACGGCCGCCACGCGGGTGCCGCGCAGATCGACGGACTCGATGAACCGCGCCCCGAACCTCACGGCGTCCTTCGGGCGCGGCAGGCGCACGGGGGCGCGCGAGCGGTTCTTCGTGTAGAGGCCGGTCAGCTTGCGGTTGGCCGCCGAGCCCGCGCAGGAGAGGCCGTAGGCCAGGCGCGTGCGCCACTGCGACAGCGCGCTGATCGTGCACTTCGGCGGGGTGAGGTTGCGAAACGTCGCGCGGCGGCCGTCGAGGTCGTTCCACAGCGACTTGCACGACAGGCTCGCGTCGCAGCGCAGGTACGTCACGAGCAGCCGGCCGTCGCTGTCCTTGCCGAGGTCGATCGCGCGGTAGGAGCTCGACGGCGGGGCGCCCTCGACGGCCGAGACCGCGCCGTCGGGCGTGCGCTGAAACAGCCTCTGGCCGCCGAACGGACCGCTGACCCAGACGATCGTGCCGTCGAGCGCGGTGATCTGCTGGGCGGCGGGGTCCGCGACGACGACGGGGTCGGCGGCGGCGGCGGCGGGAAGCGCCAGCGCCACGGCGGCCACGAGGGCTGAAAGGAGGCAGCGGTGCATGGCGAGATCCTGCGCGCTCCGGCGCGTCCGAACCAGCCACCCCAGGGTGGCGCCGCCCACACCTCGCGGCGGCCGCCCGGCGAGCCTATCCGCGCTCGGCGGCAGCTGCGACGCGCTTGCGCCAGCCGCGCTTCACCGACGCGACGAAGCGCTTCGGGGAGCGGTCGTACAGGCGCCGCCCGCGCTTCAGCGCGCGGCGGGCGAGCCCGTCGCGGCGGCGATCGAGCGCGGCGAGCAGCGCGTCGCGCGACTCGTGGTCCTCGAACAGCTCGGGGTGCTCCTCGACGTAGTCGCGCAGCACGCTGAGGTCGTGGTGGTCGCCGATCAGGTCGGCGAGCTCGTGCGCGTCGCGCGCCAGGCGCTCCATCCGCTCCGGGTGCGCCGGGTGCAGGAGCTGCGCGGCGTGCCAGAGGTCCTTGACGCGCTTGCGGCAGTCGTGCAGGTTCTCGGCCGTCGGCTCCTCGCGCGCGGCGCGCAGGCGCTTGCGTCCGCGGCGATAGATGCGCCGCAGGCCCGGCTCGAGGGCCTCGAAGCCGTCGCGCTCGAACGCCCACTGCTCCGTCCGCGCGCGCGCCTCGGCGAGCGCCTGCGCCGTCTCGCCGACGATCGTCCCGCCGCGGTCGATCGCCACGAGGGCGCGCTCGCGCTCCTCGACGAGACGGGCGCGCAGCGCAGCGCCGCCGCCTGGCGGAAGCTCCTCGGCGCAGCGCTCCTGCAGATCGTCCAGCGTCTGGATCAGCACGTGCGCGTCGCGCGGGGGCGAGAGCCGGTTGGCGATCGCCCGCAGCCCCGCGTTCTCGCGCCGGTAGACGTCGTCGGAGATCGCTCCGCGCGACAGCCGCAGCGCGGCGCGCACGCGCTTGATGCGCTTGCGGGTGTCGTGCACGGCGGCGCCCAGCCCGACCTTCGAGACGGCCGCGAAGTTGTCCTCGGCGGCGGCGAGCTGGCCGCGCGCGGCGCCCCGGATGCCGTCGGCGACGCTCTCGCCGTCGCGGAGGCGGAACTCGCGCTGCGCGCTGGCGTCCGGCTCGGGCGCCGGGGCAGGGTCGCCGGCGGCGGTCGTGCCGGCGGCGGC
>DASZOA010000533.1:0-6122 GCA_035551055.1 Solirubrobacteraceae bacterium | reverse complement strand
GCCGCTTCAGCCGCGCGCGGCAGCCGCGGTTGCCCTTGGCCGTGAGGAACTCCTGGCCGGGGTAGCTCGTTCCCTCGAGCTCGATGAGCGTGTAGACCTCGCCGTCGTGCGGCTTGGCGCAGTCGACGGCGTTGAAGGTCGTCACGTCGCCCGTCGTCGCGCGCGCGTCGGTGACGCAGTCGCCGACGCGCAGATCCTGGGCGCTGATCCTGCCGGTCTGCGACTTCTGCGCCTGCTGCGCCTCGTCGCCGGCCTCGTCGCCGCCGCCGAAGGCGCCGACGGCGAGCAGCACGATCACGACGACGACCGCGATGACCGCCAGGGTGACGAGCAGGGGCCGCAGGGGAATCGACATCGCGGGCGCCGAGACTAGCGCGCGCGCGCGCCGCATACGGCATATGCCGCGAACGGGCCGTGCACGACGGCCGGCTCGCCGGGCGGCGGCCGGTTCGTCGCGCGGCTGACCCCGTCGGCGCGGCCGAAGCGCCGCTCGAACTTCTCGTCGCCGACGACGTAGACGGCGACGGCGCCGGCGTCGCGGCCGCCGGCGCGGGTGTGCACCGCGCGCGCGTCCGCGTCGAGCTGCCAGCGCGCGTCGGGCACGAGCCGGTAGGTCGGGAACGTGAGCGCGCCGCAGCGCAGCGCGGCGCCCACGCGCGGCTCGGCGAGCAGGCCCGCCAGCTCGTCGTGCGTGCGATCGATGAAGCGAAGCTCGTCGCGCAGACGCTCGAAGCTCGACGCCTTCACGGCGACGAAGGCGACGCCGACCGCGAGCGCGCCGAGCGCCAAGCGCCGCCAGCGCTCGCGCGCGGCGCCGGGCTCGAGCGTCGTGAAGCCCAGCACGGCGTAGCCCGCGAGCACGCAGAGCGCGACCGCGGGCAGCGTCAGGTAGCGCGGGATGAGCGACAGCCCGGCAGCGCCGATCGCGACGAACGTCAGCGCCCCGGTGCCGAGGAGCGCCAGCGGGACGGCCATCCGCCGCGCGCCGAAGCGTCCCAGCGCGAGGACGAGGCCGACGGCGCCGGCGAGCGCGACCGGCGGGCGGGCGAGATCGGCGAGGAACGTCACGAACGCCGCGGGCACGTTGCGCAGCCCGCGCTCGCGCCCGAGCGCCGCCGACAGGTCCTGCGTCGAGTTCAGGCTGAACAGCGGATCCCCGGTCACGGCGAGGTCGACGAGTCCCCAGAGCACCGGCGCGAGCAGCGCGAGCGCCAGCAGCGCCGCGCGCTCGAGCACGGCGCGTCCGGGCAGGCACCACAGCCAGTACAGCCCGGCCAGCACCCAGGCCTCCGGGCGCAGCAGGCCGGCCGCCGCCAGCAGCGCCATCGGCGCCAGGCCGCGCCGCGGCCGCCGCGCCTCGAGCGCCGCCGCCCAGGCGACGAGCGCCAGGAACGGCACGTCGACGAACGCCCGGACGGCGTACAGCGCAAACGCGAAGCTCGACCCGACGAAGAGCGCCCCGGCGAGGGCGGCCGCGCGCCCGAACAGCGTCCGACCCAACGCGTAGGCGCCCGCGGTCAGCGCGACGAGGCTGAGGATCGCGACGAGCACGAGCAGCCGGTCGGCGAACTCGCCGAACAGCGACAGCAGCGCGGCGAGCGCGAGATAGAGCGGGTGCGGCGTCGGGGCGGCGAACTCCTCGAAGCCCGGGGCCTCGCCGCGCAGCAGGTCGCGGCCCCAGACGAGGTGGTGGTAGGCGTCGTAGTCGGGATAGGTGGGCACCAGCGCCCACGCCACGACGGCGGCGAGCGCGAGCGCCGCGAGCGCGAGGCGCTCGCTCACGAGTCCGGCGCCGGCGTCGCGCCGACCGCCAGCAGCGCCCACGTGAGCGGGTCCTCGAGGAACGCGGCGTACAGCAGCGTGTGCACGACGAGCGCCACGAAGGCGGCCGCGACCGCCGCCCGCACGATCGACCCCCGCGCGCCGCGCAGCAGCGTCCCGATCGCGACCGCGACGAGCGCGAGGTAGACGATCAGGCCGCCGACGCCCTGCTCGGCGGCGACGGTGATCGGGATCGTGTGCGACGCGGCCGAGGCGCGCTGGCTGGAGGCCTTGCGCTGCTCGCGGTACTCGGTCTTGAACGAGCCCGACCCCCAGCCCCGCAGCGGGCGCTCGCCGGCCAGCTCGACGCCGCCGCGCACGAGCGACCAGCGCCCGCTGGACACCGCGTCCGCCGAGTCGTCCAGCCCGACGGCGGTCGGCGCGACGGCCACGAGCAGCCCGCCCGCTACGGCGAACGCCGCGACGACCGCCGCCGCCCGGCGCGCGCCCCAGCGCAGCGCCCCGAGCACGGCCAGGCCGGCGAGCAGGGCGGTGAACGAGGACTGCGACAGCGTCAGCACGAGCCCGGCCCACAGCAGCGCGAGCGCGAGCGCGCAGGCCGCGGCGAGCGCCGCGCGGCGGCTCCACAGCAGGATGGCGACGAGCCCGAGCATCACCACGACCAGAAAGCGCCCGTACATGTTCGGGTCGAAGAACAGCGAGTTGACGCGGAAGTACGCCTCGAGCTGGTTGGAGCTGATGACCTTCGGGTTGACCAGCAGCTCGCGGTTGGCGAACTCGACGAAGCCGACCGCCACGAACGCCGTGGCGAGCACGAGCAGCACGACGAGGCAACCGGCGGCGAGCCGCGCCGACCATCTGAGCCGGACGAGCAGCGCGTAGAGCAGCGCGAACGGCACGTAGAAGAAGATCGTCTGCTTCAGCGCGTCGTCGAAGTCGCTGGAGTACGCGGCCTGCGCGGCGTACAGCACGACGGCGCCCGCCAGCAGCCAGTCGAGCAGGCCGCGGTCGTGGTCGCCCTCCTCGCGCTCGAGGTCGTCCAGCCCGCGCGGCGCGCGCAGGCGCGGCAGCGCGTACGCCAGCGCTCCGGCCGCGATCACGAGGTACAGCGGGACGAGCAGGTTCGCGGTGTCGCCGCCGGATTCGATCGGCACCCGGAACGGCAGGGCCGCGGCGGCGGCGAACGCGAGCAGCTCGGGCCGGCGGTGGATCACGAGCGCACCGAGAGCGAGCACGACGAGTCCGCCGCCGACGGCCGCGAGCGCCAGCAGCGGGCGCTCGCGCAGCGGCTCGAACTGCGGCGTCGACCAGATGTTGGCGACGAGCAGGACCGGCGTCAGCGCCAGCGCCGCGAGCATCGTCGCGGCGCGGGCGCGCGGCGAGCGCGCCAGCAGGACGGCCGCCGCCAGCAGCGACGCGACGACGATGCCCGCGGTCTGCGCGACGTCTGCGAGCGGCGTGACGGCGGCGATCATCGGCGGCGCAGGAGCGTCCAGACGCGGTCGAGCAGCTCGGCGAGCTCGTCGTCGTCGTGCAGGCGCGCCGAGAACGCCGGCAGGCCCGGGCGGATCACGAGCCCGTCCCCGAAGCGAGCGGCGACGATGACCTGGCGGTCGCCGTCGCGCGTCGACGCGGCGGCCGCGATCGCTCCGCTGCCGCCGCGCACGTCGAGCGTCTGCTCGAACGCCTCGAACCCGCCGAACTGCCCTGCGGTGCCGGCGAACAGATCGATCTCGTCGACGACGTTGACGAGCGTCACGGGCTCGCGGACGATCGGCCGCAGAAGCGCGCCGAAGAGGTCGCGCGCGGTCGGCAGCGTCGGCGCGATCGCCCGCCCGCCGGGGGTGAACGTCACGCTGCGGCGCAAGGACCGCGTGCCGACGGAGAGCACGCGCCCGCCGTCGCGCACGAAGTCGCGCAGGGCGCGCGCGGCGCGATCGTCGAGCCAGCGCGTGTCGCCGGCGAGGATGACGCCGCTGTGGCCGTCGAGCCTCGGCCCCTCGCCGCGCCCCAGCGCGACATCCGTCGTGATGTCGTAGCGCCGACCTCGGCGATCGAGCTGGGCGAGCAGGAGCGCCTCGCCGCGGCGGATCTGGTCGGGGATCCCGTCGCCGGCGTAGGGGCGCGACAGCCGCACCGGCAGGCCCGCGCCGAGCGTGTTCGGCCGCCCGTCGCCGTCGTCGTCGACCGGGTTGAGGCCCTGCCACGTCGTCGTGGGCAGCACGACGAGCACGGGATGGTCCTGCCGGGACTGCACGACGAGCGGGGCGGCGGTGCGGCGCCCGCGGCCGCGCACCTCGAAGAGGTACAGCCCCGACTTGCCGCGGGGCGCGACGAAGCGCACCCGCCGGGAGCGGGTGCCCCGGCCGCGCGCCCGGACCGCGTCGTTGGCGACGCGGCGCACGCTCCAGCTGAAGCGCGCGCCCGCGGTCTCGACGGCGACGAGCGCGTTCTCGCCGGCGGTGACCGGCGCCGAGGGCGCCTGCGCGCGCAGGTAGCGGACGGTGATCCCGCCGCGGCCGGGCAGCCTGCGGCCGTACTCGAAGCGCGGCGGGATCGCCGTGGAGGAGCCGATGTTGCCGGCGCGGTCGCGGGCGCGCAAGACGACGAGGTACGTGCCGGCCGCGACCCGGCGGGCGCCGACGGTGCCGTCCCACCTCCACGTCGTGGCGTCGTCGGCAAGCTCGATCGGGTCGTCGAAGACCTCGCGCACCGGCCGCACGTCCGTGCGGTAGACGATGATCTCCTTGCGCCGCCCGGCCGCCGTGAAGTGCACCTCGGCGGGCTCGCCGTCGGGCCGCGGCAGCAGCTCGGCGCCCGGGACGCGCTCGGGGCCGATCGACGTGACGAGGACCTTCGGCGGCATGGTGTCCTTCTCGATGTTGCGCGGGAGCACGATCGAGCGGCCCTGGCGGCGCAGGTTCAGCCGGATGCGGTAGATCCCGTCGGGCACGATCCGACCGGCGGCGCCGGTTCCGTCCCACGCCAGCCGGACGAGCCGGCCGGCGGGCAGCGCGCGGTTGTCGACGAGCCGCCGGACCGGGTCGCCGTCGCGGGTGACGACCGCGACGGTGACGTCGTCGGAGCGCTTGAGCCTGAACGCGATCCGCGCGCGGTCGTGGCGCCCGTCGCGGTTGGGCGAGAAGAACGGCGTGACCGTGAACTCGACGCGCGGCGGGGCGCTCTTGAGCGACTGGGTGACGAAGAACGCCGCGAACGTCGCGCAGACGAGCAGCGCGAAGACGATGCGGGCGGCCGTGGTCACGGTCGGGGACTCGTCGCGGGGCTCACCGCCGGCAGGCGAAACAGCGCGCAGTTGCCGACCGCGACGCCGGGCGAGCGCTCGACGCCCGCGACGGCGCGGATCGACCCGCCGTGGGTGACGACGAGCGCCGGCAGCGGCCCGCCCGCGACATCGGCGAGCGCGGCGGCGACGCGTCGTGCCTGCTCGGCGACGGACTCGCCGTTGGGAAAGCGAAACGCCGGATCGGCGGCGCGCCAGCGCCTCCAGCCTTCCGGCTCGGCCGCGATCACCTCGGCGATCAGCCGCCCCGACCAGTCGCCGGTGTCGGCCTCGATCAGACGCTCGTCGACCACCGGCTCGAGGCCGAGCACGTCGCCGACGATCTGCGCCGTCGCGCGCGCGCGCTGCAGCGGGCTCGTGTAGAGCGCGCGCACCCCCTCGTCGCGCAGCATCCCGGCGAGCGCGAGCGACTGCTCGCGACCGCGATCGTTGAGCTGCGTGTCGCGGCGACCCTGGACGCGGCCGGTCGCGTTGTCGTCGGTCTCCCCGTGGCGCACGAGCAGAACCTCATTCGAGCCGGCCATCCGGACTCCCTCTATGGGCGCTAGCCGAGCTTGTCCGAGCCGACGGTCACGACGACGTGGGCCTCGGCCGCAACCGTCGTGTTGACGTCGGCCGGCTGTACCGAGCCGCGGTCGACGCCGATCGTCCTCGCAACGGCCAGCGCGGCCCTCTCGGGGCCGGCGGTGAAGGCGACGATCGTCGTCGGCACGGTCTGGTCGGCGTTCGTGGCCACGCTGCCGATCTTGAAGCCCTGCTCCTGGATCTTGTTGGCGACCTCGCGCGCCAGCCCCGTCTGCGTCGTGCCGTTCAGCACGGCGACGTTCGTCGCGCCGCGCTCGGCGCTCGTCAACGAGGAGGACGACGATCCGGCGCCGGCCCCCGCGCCGCTCGCGGCCGGCTCGGCGCTGCCGCCGGGCCCGGCCGGCTGGGAGCCCCCGCCGCCCTGCGCGGCGGGCGTGTCGCCGATCTCGTTGGGAGTCGGCGCCGGCGTGTTCGAGCTCAGGACGACCATCAGCACGGCGGCGACGACGAC
>DASZOA010000532.1:0-3308 GCA_035551055.1 Solirubrobacteraceae bacterium | reverse complement strand
GCGCCGGGCGGCTTGGTCGAGGGGGTGTGGCCGAAACGTCCTCATAGGGGACGCAACGCGCAAGACCCCCGGCGAGACGCCCGTGGCGTCCGGGCCGTACGCTCATCGCCGTCCGGCGAGTGGATGGACGGTCTGAGGCAGCGGTCGCAGGCGTCCGGCTGTCGTCGGTCTGACGACGGGCGCCGGCATGCGGCGGTTGCGTTGTCGTTCGGCTGACGAACGGCGCCCGCGGGCGGGGCCGCGCGCGATGCTGCCCTCATGCGTGCCACGGAGAGGCTCGCGGGCGAGCTGCGGACGAGAGGCTGTGCTTCCGTGCAGTTCGCCGCCCGCGTCGTCAAGTGGGCCGCGCGCGCCGCCGACGACGTTCGTGTGCCCCGCCTTCGCACGCTCGCCCTGCTCGTCGTGCTCGCCGTCGCGCTCGTCGGACTGCGCGCGCCGCTCGGCGCGCCGCCGGTCGCGCCGCCGCGCGCCGCGGCCGCGCCGCCGGTCGCCCTCGCCGAGGCGCGTGACCCCGACGTCGACGGCGCGCGCGCCCGCGCCGCCGAGCGGCGCCGCCGCGCGGCCGACCGCCGCGCCGAGGCGCGCCGGCTGCGCCGCTCGCGCAGCGTCCGAGGGGCGCTGCGGCGCGCATGGCTGGCGCGAGCGATCAGCCGGCGCCGCTACGAGAGCCTGCGCCACATGTGGTGGCGCGCCAACCGCGACGTGCGACGCCTGAGCGGCACGCGCCGGGCCGAGCTCGCCGCCGTGCTGGGCATGGCCGAGCGCCTGGCCCGCGCGCGGATCCTGACCGTCGGCCGCCTGGATGCGGTCTTCCTGACGATCCGGCGAAACCGCGAGCTCTGGACGGGGCGGCCGCTGCCGCGCCCCGGCGCCCGCATGACGTTTGGGGGCGACCCGGTCGTCTTCGAGTACTACTCGGGCCGCGGGCTGGCGATCCAGCCGCTGGCGAGCTTCGGCAGGGCCAACGCGCTGGCGGCACAGTGCCTGCGGCGCTCGTCGCGCTACCGCTGCCGGCCGCGGGCGCTGCGCCGCCTGCTGCGCCGGATGGTCGCGCTGGGTTCCGAGCGCGGGGGCTTTCTGGCGTGGGAGTACCTCGTGCCGTTCGGCGGCGGCGCGCCGCCGTGGATCAGCGCGATGACGCAGGCGACCGGCGCCCAGGCGCTTGCGCGCGGGCGCCGCGCGCTCGGCGATCGGCGCTTCGCGCGCGCGGCGCGGCGCGCGCTGGGCGCCTTCGACCGCTCGCCACCGCTCGGTGTCGCCGTCCGCAGCCGCCACGGGGTGCGCTACGCGATGTACTCATTCGCGCGGCGGCTGCGGATCTACAACGGCGAGCTGCAGGCGCTGATCGGCCTGCGCGACGTCGCGCGAATCCTGCACAGCCGCCGCGCGCAGCGCCTGTACCTCCGCGGCGAGCCGCTCGCACGACGGTCGGTGCGCGCGCTGGACACGGGCGCGTGGTCGCTGTACAGCGAGGGCGGGGCAGAGTCGACGCTGGGCTACCACCGGCTCGTCGCGGGGTTCCTCGACGGCCTCTGCAGCCGGACCGGAAGGCGGACGTACTGCGCCGGCGGGCGGCGCCTGGCGCGCTACGTCCGAGAGCCGCCGCGCGTGCGCGTGCGCAGCGCGCCCAAGCTGCGTGCCCGGCGGCGCACGGCGATCACGCTGGAGCTGTCGAAGATCTCCGACGTCACGCTGCAGGTGCGCGACCGCCGCGGGCGGATCGAGCTGTCGCGCGGCCTGCGTCTGCCGCGCGGGCGCCACCGCGTCGCGTGGGTGCCGACGCTCGTCGGCCGCCATACCGTGCGGGTGGTGGCGGTCGGCCCCGCGGGCAGGCGGACGGTGGTCGGCCAGACGCTGAACGCCGAGTCGCCGCGCTCGAGGCGGGCACGCGCGAAGGCGAAGGAGCGGGCCAAGGCGAAGGCGAAGGAGCGGGCCAAGGCGAAGGCAGGAGAGAAACGGCGGCCTGCGGGGTACTGACAACGCGTGCGGCGTGTCCCGGCTTCTCCCCGAGCTGCCGCACCGAGACGAGCTGAACGCGGTCGCGGAGTCCGGGCAGGTGGTTTCCGGCGTCGGGCGAAAGGACGTGCATGACGTCCACGTCCTGGAAGGCGCAACCTGGACGGCCGTTCGAGTCGAAACTCAACAGCGGGAGGACGCCGTCGATGTCAGCGAAGAGCACCGGTTTCCCCCGCATCGCCGGTGATTTCGCAACGAATCACCGGCCCCAGCGCGCCGCCACGGGGATCGCGCTAGCCTGCTGGCAGCGCTCGACGCGCATCAAGCAAGTCCACCGGGCCGTCGATGGTAGGGGTGCCGCCCGGCGCCGAGTCAATCGCTCGACACACGCGTCGCGCTGATCTTCATGAGTCTTCACCTCGGAATCCTCCTGGCGCTGCTCTGCGCGTTCGCCTCGAACCTCGCGTTCCTCTACAAGCACCGCGGCGCCTGCACCGCCTGCGCCGTCGACATCCGCCACCCGTTGCGCACGGCCTACTCGCTGTGGAGCCAGCGCTGGTTCGCGCTCGGGATGCTCGTCGGCCTCGTCGCCTGGCTGCTGCACGTCGCGGCGATCTCGCTGGCCCCGCTGTCCGTCGTCCAGGCGGTCCTCTCGGGCGGGCTGGTCCTGCTCGCAGTGATGGCCGACCGGCTGTTCGGCTTCAGCGTCGGGCCGCGGCAGTGGTGGGGGCTTGCGCTGACCGGCGTCGGGCTGATCCTGCTCGGACTCACGCTGCCCGCCAGCCACGGCGCGCACTCCTCCTTCTCGGTCACCGCGATGATCGCCTTCGAGGCGGGCCTGTTCGGCCTCGGCGCGCTGTTCATCATGGGCCGGCGCCTCGGCGGGCCCGCCGAGCACCACGGCGTCATGCTCGCCGCGGCCGCCGGCATCCTCTTCGGGGTCTGCAACATCGGCGTCAAGGCACTGACCGGGATCATCGGCGAAGGCGGCGCGCTCGCCGTCATCCTGAGCCCGTGGCTGTGGGTCGCGGTGGGCGGCTCCGCCGCCGCCTTCTACGCCTCGGCTCGCTCGCTGCAGGATGGCGCCGCCGTCCCGGTGATCGCGATCACCGGCACCGCCGCGAACATCGCCACGATCGCCGGCGGGATCACCGTCTTCGGCGATCCGCTGCCGAGCACCGCGATCGGGATCGTGCTCCAGTCGCTCGCCTTCGTGCTCGTCATCGTCGCCTCGGCGCTCACGCCGGCCCCGGTTCGCGCCGCGCGGGCGGCGGCCTCCGGCGCGCCAGCCGCGGCGACCGCCTAGCGCCGCTCCGGCACCTGGTCCAGCTCCAGCACGTACTCGGCGAGCT
>DASZOA010000531.1:0-2615 GCA_035551055.1 Solirubrobacteraceae bacterium | reverse complement strand
CGCTCGCTGTGGCTGGCGGCCGCGGCGCTCGACGACGACCGGCTCGCGGCGCTGGCGACCGACGCCATGCGCGCCGTCTACCGCCGGCCGCTGCCCGAGCGCCAGATCGACTCGCCGACGTTCTGCCACGGCGTCGCCGGGCTGCTGCAGATCACGCTGCGCTTCGCGCACGACACCGGCGAGGAGGTCTTCGCCGACGCCGCGAGACAGCTCGCCGATCAGCTGCTCGGCGCCTACGAGCCCGACTCGCTGCTCGGCTTCCGCAGCCTCGAGCCGGCCGGCAACCCGGTCGACCAGGCGGGCCTGCTCGACGGCGCGCCCGGGGTCGCGCTCGTGCTGCTCGCCGCCGCCACCGATGCCGAGCCGACGTGGGACCGGCTCTTCCTGCTGGCATGACGCGCGACGCGGCGCTGATCGAGGCGGGCGCGGGCCGCCGCCGCGCGCGCCGGGCGCGGGGGCTGTACGAGCCGGTTGGCTGGGTCATGGTGCGCGCGCCGCTGCTGCCGGTCGACGCCTACCCGGCGCTGGCGCGCGCCGAGGAGACGGCCGCGCGCGATCCGCTCGTGCGGACGGCGATCGCGGTCGGAAGCCGCGAGCTGCTGCCCGAGCTCGACCGCGCCGGATCGCGCTCCGCCCGCGACAGGCAGCGCCTGCGCGCCAAGCTGCTGCGCTACCTGATCCGGATGTCGACGCGACCGACCCCGTACGGCCTGTTCGCCGGTGTCGGCCTCGCCGACGTCGGCGATGCGACCGACCTGCGGATCGCCGACGCGCCGCCGCGCACGCGCACGCGGCCGGACATGGAGTGGCTGCTCGCGCTCGTCGCGCGGCTCGAGGCGCGTCCGGAGGTGCGGCGCGAGCTGCGCGTCTTCGCCAACCCGGCCGTGCTGCTGCACGGCGGCCGCGCGTTCCTGGCCGAGCGCGCCGTGCTCGGCGCCGGCGACGCCGCGCCGGTCGGCATCCGCGCCACCGGCGCGGTGCGACGCGCGCTCGAGCTCGCGCGCGCGCCGGTGCCGTGGACGCGGCTGGCCGACGAGCTGCTGGCGACGCCCGGCGCGACCGCCGAGAAGGTCGAGCGGCTGCTCGACGAGCTCTGGGAGCAGACGTTCCTGCTCTGCGAGCTGCGTCCGCCGCTGACCGCTGCCAGCCCGGCGCGTCACGTCTCGCGCTGCCTGGCCGCCGTCGCGCTGGCGGCCCACGAGCGTGCCGCGCTCGACGCCGTGCTCGACGCGGCGGCGGCGTGGGACGAGCTTGCGATCGCCGAGCGACCCGACCGCTACGAGGCGCTCGCCGAGCTCGCCGCCGCGGCCGTGCCCGACTTCCGCGAGACGCCGATCCAGGTCGACAGCGCGCTCGCGCTCGAGGGCGGGCACGTCCACGCGGCGGT
The DNA here is from genome assembly GCA_035551055.1 of Solirubrobacteraceae bacterium. Taxonomy (GTDB): domain Bacteria; phylum Actinomycetota; class Thermoleophilia; order Solirubrobacterales; family Solirubrobacteraceae; genus CADCVQ01. The sequence goes on along the minus strand of DASZOA010000531.1, from coordinate 1,228 downwards.
CGCGCGCGAGGCGGCGAGCGCCGCCGAGCTGCTGCTGCGGCTGAGCCCGTTCGGCGCCGGGCGCGGCCAGCTCGACGCCTACCGGCACGCCTTCATGGGCCGCTACGGGACCGAGCGGGAGGTGCCGCTCGTCGAGCTGCTCGACCCCGACCACGGCCTCGGGCCGCCGTCCGGCCATGGCTGGGCGGGCCCGGGCGTCGACCAGGCGAAGCTCGCCGTGCGCAACCAGACGCTGCGCGCGCTCGCGCTCGACGCGCTCCGCGACCGGCGCCTGGCGGTCTCGCTCGACGACGCCGCGCTCGAGCGGCTCGCGGTCACGAGCCCGACCGCCGACAACGCGCCCGTCTCGCTCGACGTCGCGGTCTTCGTGCTGGCCGCCTCGGTGGCGGCGATCGACGCCGGCGACTTCGAGCTGCTGATCGGTCCCAACCTCGGCGCGCAGGAGGCCGGTCGCAACCTCGGGCGCTTCGGCGACCTGCTCGGCGAGGCGGGGAGCGCCGCGCTTGCGGGCGTAGCCGCGGCCGAGGCGCGTCAGCATCCCCGCGACGTGGCGGCCGAGCTGGTCTACCTGCCGCGCCGCGGGCGGTCGGCGAACGTCGTGATCCGCCCGCCGATCCATCGTCGCGAGGTCGCGGTCGCGACCATGCCCGGCGTGCCCGCGCGCGACGCGATCCCGCTCGCAGAGATCCTCGTCGGGGTGCGCGACGGACGCTTCTACGCTCGCTGGCCGGGCGCCGACGGCGACCTGCGCCTGCACGCCCGCCACATGCTCAACCCCCAGCAGGCGCCGGCGGCCGTGCGCTTCCTCGAGGACCTCGCGAACGACGGGCGGATGCAGCTCGGATCGTTCGCGTGGGGACCGGCGGCGGAGCTGCCGTTCGTGCCGCGCATCCAGCGTGGGCGGATCATCCTGGCGGCGGCGCAGTGGCAGATCGATCAGGCGATGCGCGACGCCGGCCTGGCGTCGTCGGAGCCGGACTTCGCCGCTTCGCTGGCGCACTGGCGGAAGCAGTGGATGGTTCCGCGCCGCGTCTACCTGACGGTCGCCGACAATCGGCTGCTGCTCGACCTCGACGCGCCCGAGCAGGCCGAGCAGCTGCGCGAGGAGCTGCGCCAGCTGCCGGAGGGCGCCGCGCTCCTGCTCCAGGAGCCCCTGCCCGGGCCGGAGCACGCGTGGCTGGAGGGTCCGGCCGGCCGCCATCTGACCGAGCTCGTGGTCCCGATCGCG
>DASZOA010000530.1:0-2789 GCA_035551055.1 Solirubrobacteraceae bacterium | reverse complement strand
TGCCGACTCTCCGAGGGCGGCGACGAGCTTGAACTTCGCGTCCTGTGTCGCGTCGTCCTGCTCCGTCGCCTCCCCCCAGCGCTCAACCGTCTCCTCGGCGAGCCGCGCCAGGGCCGGGCGCTCGTCGTCGACGTGCACTCCTGCAACCGAATCGATCTCGATCGCGGCGCAGAGAAGGTCCAGCCGCTTCGGGTGAGGCAGGACCGGCGCCTCGGAAGGTGCCTCAGCGTCCCAGCGGCCGTGTGCGGCGACGTCCGCGAGGCGATCGCGCAACCACTCGCGGCGGGTGACGCGGCGTTCGTCGCGGTCACCCGACAGGCGCCCGTCGTACGGCTGGTTCGCGTCACGATCGCGCGAGTACATCGTCAGCGCCACGAGCAACTCACGGCTCGCGTTCTCAAGACCGCTGCGCAGGTACGCCTCGTGAAGCAGCGCCTCGCCGATCAAGCGCGACCCGAGGTAGGCCTGCAGGATGCTGTGCGGGAAGCGCACGCCATTGTGGAGCTGCTCCAGCAGCCCGATGCGCACCCCATTGCTCGCCGCGATCTTGGCGTCGATGAACAGCGGCTGCTCGCGTGTGGGGAGCTTCCTGACCTTCTTCTCTACGGCCTCGCGGATGCGCTTGTGCTCGTCGTGACCCAGGTACTCGTCAAACGTCACCTGCAGGGTGTCGTTGATGAGGGCGACGCAGGCGAGGCCTGATGCGTGCCAGGCGGTCGCCTCGCGCTGTCGGCGGTCGAGCACCACCGGATCGTCCTCTTGGAGCTCTCCGCGCACGAGCGCGTCGAGCCAGGCCTTCATCAGTCGGCTGCGCAGCTCTATCCGATCGACGCCGCGCGTCTCGAGCCGCTCGTCGAGCAGGCCCTGCGCGTGGAGGTCGCGCGTGATCTGCAGGTACAGCGGGGTCTCGACGACGTCGGCGGTCGCGATGATCCAATTCAGGCGCTGGTCTGCGATTCCACGGCCTGCCTTCATGATGTACTCCCGGCCCGCTTCGGTACTCAGCGGCTCGAGCCTCACCACGGCTGCGTCGAGTGCATTGACCGCGTCGTGCGGCCGCGACGCGATCACGAGCGGAATCTGGGCGGAGCGCGCCTGGCTGACGGCGACTCGGATGCGATGATCTCGGGCCTCCTGCACGTCGGCCTCCAGCAGCGCCTCTTCGAGTCCGTCGGCCAGGACGACGATTCGGTCCTCCCGACGCAGCTGGCGCCAGACACGCTCGCCTTCTGCCTCGGACAGCAGCCGCTCGCCGGCGACCTGCAGGAAACGCCGGCGCGCGAGCGCCAGGAAGTCCAGCTCCGTGGTGGCGTCCCGCAGGCGCACCGGGACCGGAACCGCTCCGCGATGCGCGAGCAGCCGCGTCAGCTCCACCACGACGGCTGTCTTGCCGATGCCCACCCCACCGACGATTACATGCGGCCGGCGCCGATCGCGGCCGCGGAGATCGTCCTGGATCACGTCGCAGATGTCTCGGCGCCCGACGACCGTTCCCACGATGCTGCCGGCCGTCTCGACGAGTGCGGAGGGGCGCGATTGTGCCTCCTTGACATACCTGCGGCGCACGCGCGTCAGTCGCCCGAAGAGGAACAGCCCGAAGGTGAGGGCGAGCGGGATGAACGTAAAGACGATGTTCGAGACAACCGTACACGCGAACCCCGTCTCGTCGCACCTGTTCACAGCGGTGTTCAGGCCGGGTATCGACAGCTCACCCGACGAGACGGACACGATCGAGGCCACCACGACGTACACGGTGAAGAGCACGATCAGCAACAGAAACGCCCGCAGGGGAACGTCCCACCACTTCCCGCCCCATCGCCGCCACTGTGACAGCTCGATCCTGTCACGCGCTGCCCCGGAAACATGCGTGACGCCTCCGGCGACGGCGCGCGGCGAAAGCCGGCGGAGCCATCGCCGAGCGAGGCGGACGGCTGCCCTGAACCTTCGAATCCTCAATCTCGGCCGGCGCAGTACCGTCCGACGGCGAACGGCGATTCGCTGCCGCCTGGCCATCGCCTATTTCTACCAACAGACCGTTCCCCTGACCAGGCGGTGAGCGCAGTCGCCTCAGGTGCGTAGGCAGCACGCCCGGCAGGATCTTCACTGGTCGGTAGAGGCTCCGACGCCAGGTTCAGCCTGGCATGAGGCGGCCGCTTCGGGGTCGAGCCCGCCGACAGGAGAGCGTGGCGTGGCTGGACGGCTGATGCCGCCGCCCCCGGCTCGCCCCGCGCTACAACCCGTACGGGTAGGTCTCGGCCGGCTCCTCGGTCGACGACCACGGCTCGAGCGGCTGGAGTGCGGTGGTCTCGTCGACGTGGACGAGCACGTCGAACTGCTCGCCGACGTGCGCGTCGACGTAGTGGCTCCAGCGTTCGGTCTCGGGGCGGTAGATGACGCCGATCATGCGCTGCAGCAGCCGCTCGTCGAGCGGCCCGTCGCGCAGGTGAAAGACGCCGCGGTCGACGCCGGCGTCGTGCAGGAGGCGCTCGACGGAGCCGTCGAGGCTGGGTCGCACGATGCGCCGCTCCGCCGGGCCGCCCCAGTCGCGGGCGGCGGTGACGGTGCCGGTGTGGGTCGTGAAGCCGACGATGCAGACCTCGCCGGGATGGCGCTCGCGCGCAAGCTGGCCGAGGTTGTGCTCGCCGCGGTCGCGTCCCATCGAGGTGGCGCGGGCGTCGCCGAGGTGCGAGTTGTGCGCCCAGACGACGATCCCGGCGCCGTCGAGGTGCTCGTGCAGCGCGTCGAGCGTGTCGGCCATGTGGGTGTCGCGCAGGTTCCACGAGCTCGCC
>DASZOA010000529.1:0-1606 GCA_035551055.1 Solirubrobacteraceae bacterium | reverse complement strand
GGGTCAGGAGTTCGAGGGCGGGCGCAAGCTGCCGTTCGACGACGTGAGCGTGGCGCGCGAGGCGCTGCGCGCGCGACTGGTCGTCTGAGCGCGCTCTGCACGCCGCGCGGGAAGGCATCCACGTTCCCGTGGTGCACGCTGCATGCTATAGTGCAGCGTGCATGCCCAAGGTGATTCAGGTCCGTGACATCCCCGATGACGTCCATCGGGCGCTGAAGGTACGCGCGGCCGAGGAGGGCAGGACGCTGTCGGAGCTCGTGCGAGCCGAGCTCGTCGAGGTGGCCAAGCGACCCACGCTCGCCACGATGCTGCAGCGGCTGACTGAGCGCGAGCCGGTTACGACCGGCGAGCCGGCGGCGGATGCGGTCAGGTCCGGGCGCGCGGAGCGGTGATCGTTCTCGATGCTGCGGCGCTGATCGACCTCCTGCTGCATGGTCCCGCTGCGCCCAGGACAGCGGTGGCGATAGGAGACCGGCGGGCGATCCACGCTCCGCATCTCGTCGACACGGAGACGCTGCACGTCATGCGACGGTGGGTCGCGCGCGATTGGCTGACGCTCGCGCGGGCCGAGATCGCGCTCGAGGACCTCGCCGATCTTCCGCTCGTCCACCACGATCACAAGCCCCTGCGCGAACGTGTCTGGGCGCTTCGCGAACGGATGAGCGCGTATGACGCGACGTACGTTGCGCTCGCGGAAGCGCTCGACGCGACGCTCGTCACCGCCGACGGTCGGCTCGCTCGCGCCGCAGGCAGGCTGGTCGACACCGTCGACGTCTCCTGAAGGCGCCCGCCGCCACGGAGGCCCCGACTGCGAAGAACACAACCGCCCACGCCGCGGCGATACCGTTCCGGGATGGAGTCGACCGATCACTCCGAGGACGGCCTTGCGCTACGCGGCGGGCGGCTCGTGATTCCGGCATCTGGCGTGGTCATCGACGACGACGTGGTGCGGTCGCTGCGCGATGGCGACCAGCGCTAGGCGCGACCACGAGGGATGACGCCGCCGCGGTCGGACGACCTCGGGTTCGCGCCGGAGGCGCTGCGTGCGCGAGTGGTCGCCTGAGGTCGTCGCCGCGGCCGCGGGCGTGCGGCTCGCGGCCGGGCCTCCCGCCCGCGAGCGAGCGCCCGCCGGCCCGCTGCGCGTCACGATCGACTCGCGCGACGTGCGGCCCGGCGACCTGTTCGTCGGCCTGCGCGGGCGCAACGTCGACGGCGGGCGCTTCGCGCCCGACGCGCTCGCCGCGGGTGCGTGGGGCGTCCTCGTCGCGCCCGAGCACCTGTACGACCCGCGCCTCCCGCAGGCCGGCGTGCTGCTGGCCGCCGACGACCCGCTCGCCGCGCTGCAGGCGCTCGCCCGCTCCTGGCGGCGGGCGCTCGGCGCGCAGGTCGTCGCGATCACGGGCTCGACGGGGAAGACCTCGACGAAGGACCTGCTCGCGGCGATGCTCGCCCAGCAGCGCAGCGTCGCCGCCAGCGCGCAGAACCTCAACACCGAGATCGGGCTGCCGCTGTCGATCCTCGCGGCGCCCGCCGGCACCGACGTGCTCGTGCTCGAGATGGCGATGCGCGGCGCCGGCCAGATCGCCGAGCTCGCCGCGATCGCCGA
>DASZOA010000528.1:0-2344 GCA_035551055.1 Solirubrobacteraceae bacterium | reverse complement strand
GTCCAGCGCGGCCCGGATGACCGCGTCGTAGAGCGCGCTGTTGACGCTCGTCAGCGTGTGCGGGAGCTTGTGGAAGTTCGCGATCCCGCCGACGATCGCCGCGAGGTGGATGACCTGCGCGCAGCCGGCGGTCGCCGCGCGCGCCTGCGCGACGTCGCGCAGCTCGCCGGTGTGGACCTCGCAGCCCTCGCGCATCCACTGCGGCGCCGGGCGCTGGTCGGACAAGCGCACGTCGTAGTCGGGGTCGCGCAGCAGACGCCGGACGACGGCGGCGCCGATCGTGCCGGCGCCGCCGGTCACCAGCACGCGGCTCACGCCCGGGCGCTCCGGCCGCTCACGGCAGCGTCACGCGCCCGTCGGCCAGCGCGCTCAGCTCGCCGACGTAGCCGAACACCTGGGCGGCGCCGAAGCAGTTCCAGGGATCGATGACGAGCGCGTCCTCGGTGGCGAGCTCGCCGAGCGCGCGCAGCACGTCGGGCCCGCAGAACTCGTCGTGGTTGGCGGCGACGACGACGGCGGCGGCATCGGCGACGGCCTCCTCGAACGGCGGCGTCGGCGTCGCGACGCGCGGGTCGTGCACGGCGACGTCGGCCAGCTCGCGCTCGAGCAGCCGCACGAGCTTGTAGGCCAGCGAGTCGCGCTCGTCGTCGGTGTTGCCCTTGAAGGCGAGCCCGAGGACGGCGATCTTGCGCCCGTTCAGCGGGCCCAGCCGGCGCTTCATCCCCTCGACGAGGAACAGCGGCACCGACTCGTTGACGCGCGAGACGGCGAGCAGCATGCCGGGCGCGTTGGAGCGCTCCTCGCTGAACGCGAAGTCCTTGCGCAGGCAGGAGCCGGCGGTCAGCCCGGGCAGCGCGAAGTTCGCGTAGCGCAGGATGTTCGTCCAGATCTTCGCGAGCTCGGCCTGCACCGGCGTCGTCTGCACGATCGGCGCGCCGAAGACCTCGAACAGCGCGCCGACGCGCTCGCCCGACGCCTCGCCGACGCCGCCGACGATGCACGGCAGCGTCCCGATCTCCTCGAAGAAGCGCCCGGCGGCGATCCGCTCGGGCGCGTGCGCGACGAAGACGTCCTCGCCGATCCGAAGGTCGCGGTGCTTGGCCAGGTAGCCCGCGACGAAGTCCGTCGTGCCCGGCGCGATCGTCGAGCGCAGGACGATCGTGTGCCCGTCGTGCAGGTGCCCGAGCAGGTCGTCGAGCGCCGAGCGGATGTCGGAGATGTCGATCTCGACGTGCGAGAACGACGGCGTGCCGAGCGTGATGACGATGTGCTCGGCCAGCGCGGCGTCGGCGACGCGGTCCGAGACGCTCAGGCTCCCGGCCGCGTGGACGCGGTCCAGCGCCTCCTGGGCGCCCGGCTCGGCGAACGGCATCCGCGCGTCGCGGACGGCCTGCAGGCGATCGGCGTCCTTGTCGACTCCCAGGACGCTCAGCCCGCGGTCTGCGAACGAGATCGCGAGCGGGAGCCCGATCCGGCCGAGCCCGATGACGGCGACCTCAGGCACGAGGTCCCGAATCTACCGTTCGGCCGCGTCGCCGAGCAGGCGGTGACGCGCGTACTGGCGCGCGAAGCCGGTGATGAAGCGCGGGTTGTAGCGCACGTAGCGCGGCGCCAGCCGGCGCGGCTCCTGGACCATCCGGAACAGCCACTCCAGGCCGGCCGCCTGCATCCACTCCGGCGCCTGCGGGACGAGCCCCGCGTGGAAGTCGAAGGCCGCGCCGACGCCGACGAGCACCGGCGCGTCGAGCCGGTCGCGCATCGCGGCCATCCACTTCTCCTGCTTGGGCGCGCCGACGCCGACCCAGACGACCTCGGCCTTCGAGCGGTTGACCTCGTCGACGATCGCGTCCTCCTCCTCGGGCGAGAGGTCGCGGAAGGGCGGCGAGTAGCCGCCGACGATCTTCACGCCCGGGAAGCGCTGGCGCAGGTTGAGCGCGAGCTGGACGAGCGCCCCCTGGTTGCGCCCGCCGTAGAGGTACATCCGCGTGCCGGCCTCGGCGGCGTGCTCGCAGTAGCGGGCCATCAGCTCGGGGCCGTAGACGCGCTCGACGAGGTCGGCGCCGAGCGCGTTCATCGCCCACACGAGCGGCTGGCCGTCGGGGACGGTCAGCGACGAGTTGAGCACCGCCTCGCGCAGCTCGGGATCCTCGTCGCAGACCATGATCGTGTGCGTCGCGGCGACGCAGATGTACCCCTTGCCGCCGTGCGCGATCGTGCCGTCCATCCACGCGATCGTCTCGTCGTAGTCGGTCAGCGCAAGCGGGACGCCGAGCACGCTGACGGCGTCGGGGGTGACCGGTGCGGGCGCCGGCCTGGGGGACCGGGGCTGCCCGCTGGCGAGGGG
>DASZOA010000527.1:0-2098 GCA_035551055.1 Solirubrobacteraceae bacterium | reverse complement strand
GCTTCAACGTGCTCAACGTGCTGGGCGCGGTGGCCACGGTCCGGGCGCTCGGCGTCGACGACGCCACCATCGCGGCCGCGCTTCCCGAGGCGGGCCGCGTGCCCGGCCGGGTCGAGCCGGTCGACGAGGGCCAGGCCTTCGCGGTGCTCGGCGACTACGCGCATCCGCCCGAGGCGCTCGAGAACGTCCGCGCCGAGGCGCGCGGGCTCGCGGCGGGGCGGCTCGTCTGCGTGTTCGGCTGCGGCGGCGACCGCGACCGCGGCAAGCGGCCGAAGATGGGCGCGATCTCCGCCCGGCTGGCCGACCACACGATCGTCACCTCGGACAACCCGCGCTCGGAGGACCCGGAGGCGATCGTCGCCGAGATCCTCGCGGGCATCGAGGACCGCTCGGCCACCGAGGCGATCGTCGACCGCCATGCGGCGATCGAGCGCGCGGTCGGCACGGCGCAGCCCGGGGACGTCGTGGTCGTCGCCGGCAAGGGTCACGAGCAGGGCCAGGAGTTCGAGGGCGGGCGCAAGGTCCCGTTCGACGACGTCACCGTCGCCCGCGAGGCGCTGCGCGCGCGACTGGTCGCCTGAGCGCGCTCGGCACGCCGCGCGGGAAGGCATGCGCTTCCCGTGGTGCACCGTGCATGCTATGGTGCAGCGTGCATGCCGAAGGTGATTCAGGTCCGTGACGTCCCCGATGACGTCCATCGGGCGCTGAAGGTACGCGCGGCCGAGGAGGGCAGGACGTTGTCGGAGCTCGTGCGAGCCGAGCTCGTCGAGGTGGCCAAGCGACCCACGCTCGCCACGATGCTGGAGCGGCTGACGGAGCGCGAGCCGGTTACGACCGGCGAGCCGGCGGCGGATGCGGTCAGGTCCGGGCGCGCGGAGCGGTGATCGTTCTCGATGCTTCGGCGCTGATCGACCTCCTGCTGCAGGGTCCCGCTGCGTCCAGGACAGCGGCGGCGATCGGCGACCGGCGGGCGATCCACGCTCCGCATCTCGTCGACACGGAGACGCTGCACGTCATGCGACGGTGGGTCGCGCGCGATCGGCTGACGCTCGCGCGGGCCGAGATCGCGCTCGAGGACCTCGCCGATCTTCCGCTCGTCCACCACGATCACAAGCCCCTGCGCCCACGTGTCTGGGCGCTTCGCGAGCGGATGAGCGCGTATGACGCGACGTACGTTGCGCTCGCCGAAGCGCTCGACGCGACGCTCGTGACCGCCGACGGTCGGCTCGCTCGCGCCGCAGCCAGGCTGGTCGGCACGGTCGACGTCTCCTGAACGCGGCGCCGCCACGGAGGCCCTGATCGCGAAGAACGCAACCGTCCACGCCGCGGCGATACCGTTCGCGGGATGGAGTCGACCGATCACCCCGAGGACGGCCTTGCGCTACGCGGCGGACGGCTCGTGAGGCCGGCATCTGGCGTGGGCATCGACGACGACGTGGTGCGGTCGCTGCGCGATGGCGACCAGCGCTAGGCGCGACCACGAGGGATGACGCCGCCGCGGTTGGACGACCTCGGGTTCGCGCCGGAGGCGCTGCGTGCGCGAGTGGCCGCCTGAGGTCGTCGCCGCGGCCGCGGGCGTGCGGCTCGCGGCCGGCCCTCCCGCCCGCGACCGAGCGCCCGCCGGGCCGCTGCGCGTCACGATCGACTCGCGCGACGTGCGGCCCGGCGACCTGTTCGTCGGCCTGCGCGGTCGCAACGTGGACGGCGGGCGCTTCGCGCCCGACGCGCTCGCCGCGGGTGCGTGGGGCGTCCTCGTCGCACCCGAGCACCTGTACGACCCGCGCCTCCCGCAGGCCGGCGTGCTGCTGGCCGCCGACGACCCGCTCGCCGCGCTGCAGGCGCTCGCCCGCTCCTGGCGGCGGGCGCGCGGCGCGCAGGTCGTCGCGATCACGGGCTCGACGGGGAAGACCTCGACGAAGGACCTGCTCGCGGCGATGCTCGCCCAGCAGCGCAGCGGCGCCGCCAGCGCGCAGAACCTCAACACCGAGATCGGGCTGCCGCTGTCGATCCTCGCGGCGCCCGCCGGCACCGACGTGCTCGTGCTCGAGATGGCGATGCGCGGCGCCGGCCAGATCGCCGAGCTCGCCGCGATCGCCGA
>DASZOA010000526.1:0-3575 GCA_035551055.1 Solirubrobacteraceae bacterium | reverse complement strand
CGAGTTCGAGGCGCTGCTGGAGGGTCAGTCCGAGCAGGACGTCTTCCCCGAGGAGGCGCCGCAGCTGCCGCCGCCGCCCGCGCCCGCCGAGAAGCCCGGCCAGAAGGCGCCGCGCACCCTGCCGCGCCCCGGCCTCGCCGGCGGCGTCGAGGCGCGCGCCGAGACGACGCGCAGGCCGAAGCTCTAGCGCTCCGCGGCGTCCTCCTCGGTGAAGGAGTCGATGCCTCCGGCGGACGTCCCCGAGCCGATCGTCATGGGGATCGTCAACGTGACGCCCGACTCGTTCTCCGACGGGGGCCGCTGGCTGGACCCGGGCGCGGCGATCGCCCACGGGCGCGAGCTCGTCGCGCAGGGCGCCGCGGTGCTCGACGTCGGCGGGGAGTCGACCCGCCCCGGCGCCGAGCCGGTCGGCGCCGCCGAGGAGCTGCGGCGCGTGCTGCCCGTGCTCGAGGGCCTGGCCGACGCGGGCGCGCGGCTTTCGATCGACACCTCCAAGGCGGCGGTCGCCGCCGCCGCGATCGACGCCAGCGCGTCGATCGTCAACGACGTCACCGCGCTGCGCGGCGATCCCGCGATGGCGCGGCTCGTCGCGGCGCGCGGCTGCGACGTCTGCCTGATGCACATGCTCGGCGAGCCGCGCACGATGCAGCGCGACCCGCGCTACGACGACGTTGTCGACGACGTCAAGGCCTTCCTCGCCGACCGCGTCGAGCTCGCCGTGCGCGCGGGCATCGCCGAGCAGCGCATCTGGCTGGATCCCGGGATCGGCTTCGGCAAGGCCATCGACCACAACCTCGAGCTGCTCGCGCGGCTCGACGAGATCGTCGCGCTCGGGCGCCCGGTCGTCGTCGGGACGTCGCGCAAGTCGTTCATCGGGACGATCACCGGCCGGGAGGCGGGGGAGCGCGTCGCCGGCACGATCGCCACGAACGTGCTCGCGCTCGCGCGCGGCGCGCGCGTGTTCCGGGTCCACGACGTCGCGCAGGCGCGCGATGCCCTGCTCGTGGCGGCTGCTACGTTGCGCGGGCGATGGCGTCCGCCGACGACGACCTCGAAGACGACGGGCTAGACGGCGACTTCGACGACGAGGACGAGGAGCTCGACACGATCGTGACCGTCGAGGTCAACGGCCTGTCGCTCTACACCCACCTCGGCGTGAGCCCCGCCGAGCGCGAGGTCGGCCAGCGGCTGATCCTCGACATCCGCATCGAGCTGGCCGACTCCGACGCCACCGTCACCGACCGGCTCGCCGACACCGTCGACTACGCGCGCGTCTGCGAGGTCGCGGCGCTCGTGGCCACGCAGCGCTCCGACAGGACGCTCGAGCGCCTCTGCGCGGCGGTCGCCGATCGGCTGCTGAAGGACTTCGACGCGCAGGCCGTGTCCGTCAAGGCCTCAAAGCCCGAGCCGCCGATCCCACTGCCGGTCGAGGACGTCTCGGTCGAGGTCTGGCGCGAGCTGCGCGAGCCCGACGGATAGCGCACGGCGCGCACGCCGCCCGGCCGCCGCCGAGCGCCACGATCGGGCGGCTCGCGCGCGTCAGACTGGCGCGGATGCAGATCGGCTACCTCGGCCTGGGATCCAACGTCGGCGATCGCCTGGCACGCCTGCAGGCCGCCGTCGACGCGCTGCCCCGCCACGGCGTCGCGGTGCTCGCGAGCTCGTCGACGTACGACACCGACCCGGTCGGCGAGATCCTCGACCAGCCCGACTTCCTCAACGCGGCTGTCCGCATTCGGACCGCGCTCGATCCCGAGGCGCTGCTCGACGCGTGCAAGGCCGTCGAGTCCGAGCTCGGCCGGGCGTTCGGCGGCCCGCGCCACGGCCCGCGCCCGATCGACGTCGACCTGCTCCTGCTCGGCGCCGTCGAGCACCGCTCCGGGCGCCTGACGCTGCCGCACGAGCAGGTGCTCGCGCGCCGCTTCGTGCTGATCCCGCTGCTCGAGCTCGACTTCGAGCTGGCGACTCCGTCCGGTGCGCGGCTCTCCGACGCGCTCGCGGCCCTGCCGGTCGACGAGGGCGTACGCCGTGCGGGGCCGCCGCTCGCGGTCGACTAGCGCAGGCGCTCGTGGCCGGCGGACACGACAGCCCCGCGCCCCCTCGTCGCCGACCACTGCGCGAGCTTCAGGCGCGCGCCAGCCAGTCCGCCGGGAAGGCGCCCTCGGGCACGTCGCCGGGGAAGTCGGGGTACAGGGCCTGCGCGAGCGCCTCGCCGGGGCGACCGGCGAGCAGCGGCCGCACGTCGCCGAGCGTCGTGAGCAGGCGCAGCGAGGCGGCGATCTGCAGGTCGGCGGCGTTGGGCTCCTTGGCGCCGGCGAGCACGCCGTCGAGGATCCAGTCGTCGACGCGGTCCAGGTAGCCGGGCAGCGCCTGCAGGTCGCCCCGCACCGCCTCGTCGCTCGCGCCGTGCAGCGCGCGCTCGAGCGCGATGACGCCGGGCGCGACGAGCCGCACGACCGGCCGCGGCAGCCGCGGCAGCCGCGAGGCCTGCTGGTAGCTCGCGGCCGCGTCGGGCCGGCGCTTGAGCGCCGCCCAGACGAGCCGCCGGACCGCCGGCTGCAGCACCTCGTCGCCCCAGCGCTCGGCCTCGAGCACCGCCGACCGCGCGGGCTCGTCGGCGGGCAGCAGCGGCGGGTCGGCCACGAGCTCGTCGAGCCGGCGCAGGATCGCGCGCGAGCCGGTGATCCTGTCGCCGCCGTCGAGCTTGAGCGCCGGCACCGTGCGCCGGCCGAAGCGCAGCAGCTGCAGCGGCGCGTGCGCCGGTATCGGCAGCTCGACGCGCTTGTAGGGGATGCCCTTGAGCTCGAGCGCCTTCTCGACGGTCTCGCACGGATGCGAGGAGTGGACGACGTAGAGCTTGTGCACGCGAGGAGAGCATAGAGTCGCGTGATGCTCCTCGCCGTCGACGTCGGCAACACGCAGACGCACTTCGGCACGTTCCGCGGCGACGAGCTCGTCGAGCACTGGCGCTTTTCGACGATCACCGAGTCGACGGCGGACGAGCTCGGCGCGGTGCTGCGCAACCTGCTCGAGCTGCGCGGGATCGGCCTCGCCGACATCGCCGCGTCGATCGTCTCCTCGACGGTCCCGTCGCTCGCACCGCAGTGGCTGGCGATGGGCGAGCGCTACCTCGGACACGAGATGCTCAACGTCGGTCCGGGGCTGAAGACCGGCATGGCGCTGCGCTACGACAACCCCCGCGAGATCGGCGCCGACCGGCTGGCGAACGCCGTCGCGATCCGCGAGCGGTTCGGCGGGCCGGCGATCTGCGTCGACTTCGGGACGTCGGTGAACTTCGACGTCATCGGCACGCAGGGCGACTTTCTCGGCGGCGTCCTCGTGCCGGGCGTCGAGATCTCGCTCGCCGCCCTGACGACGCGCGGCGCGCAGCTGCCGGTCATCGACCTCGAGCCGCCACGCAGGGTGATCGGCAAGTCGACCGTCGACGCGATCCGCTCAGGCGTCGTCTACGGCTTCGCCGGCGCGATCGACGGCATCCTGCGCCGCCTGCTCGACGAGCTCGGCGAGGAGACCGACACGATCGCCACCGGCGGGCTCGCGGGCGCGATCGTCCC
>DASZOA010000525.1:0-9295 GCA_035551055.1 Solirubrobacteraceae bacterium | reverse complement strand
CGGCCTCGGTGAGGCCCATGTCGGCGAAGAACGACTCGTGCAGCTCGCGCTCAACGACGATCGCGCCCGCGGCGTGCTCGGCGAACATCCGGATCGACGCCTCGGCCGGCGCCCGCGCCGAGCAGACGCTCAGCGCCCGCGCGTACTCGCGCAGGTAGTGCGCGTCCTGCACGACGTAGAAGCCGAACGACGCGCGCTCGAGCTCGCCGGTGCACAGGCCGTCGACGAACGGGTGCTCGAGGATCCGGGCGTAGGTGCCCTCGATCCCCGACCACAGGCGCGCGCTGAAGCTCTGGCTCAGCGCCGATCGACCGGGACGTAGTCGCGCGCGCGCTCGCCCGTGTAGATCTGGCGCGGGCGCGCGATCTTCTGCTCGGGATCCTCGACCATCTCGCGCCACTGCGCGATCCAGCCGCTCGTGCGCCCGATCGCGAACATCACGGGGAACATCGCGACGGGCAGGCCGAGCGCCTCGTAGATCAGCCCGGAGTAGAAGTCGACGTTCGGGTAGAGCTTGCGCTCGATGAAGTAGTCGTCTTCGAGCGCGATCTGCTCGAGCTCGAGCGCGATGTCCAGCAGCGGGTTGCGGCCGGTCACGTCGAAGACGTCCTCGGCGGCCTTCTTGATGATCCGCGCCCGCGGGTCGTAGTTCTTGTAGACCCGATGGCCGAAGCCCATCAGGCGCTGCTTGCCCTCCTTCACCCCCTTGACGAAGTCGGGGATGTTGTCACGGTGCTTGATGCGCCGCAGCATGCGCAGCACGGCCTCGTTGGCGCCGCCATGCAGCGGCCCGTACAGCGCCGCGATGCCGGCGGCGACCGCCGAGTACGGGTCGGGCTTGGCGGAGCCGACCGAGCGGACCGCGCTCGTCGAGCAGTTCTGCTCGTGATCGGCGTGGAGGATGAACAGGACGTCGAGCGCGCGCTCGAGCCGCGGGTCGGGCTCGTACTTCAGCTCGGTCATCTTGTACATCATGTTCAGGAAGTTGCCCGAGTACGCGAGGTCGTTGTCCGGATAGACGTACGGCTGGCCCTGGGCGTGGCGGTACGCGAACGCCGCGAGCGTCGGCATCTTGGAGATCAGCCGGACCGTCTGGATGTGGCGGCACTCCGGGTCGTCGATGTCGGCCGCCTCCGGAGAGAAGGTCGACAGCGCGGCCGTCGCGCTGAGCAGCATCCCCATCGGGTGCGCGTCGTGGCGAAAGCCCCCGAGGAACTCCTTGATGTTCTCGTGCACGAAGGTGTGGATCGTGATCTGGTGCTGCCACTCGGCGAGCTCCGCCGCCGTCGGCAGCTCGCCGGGGATGAGCAGGTAGGCGACCTCCAGATAGCTCGACTTCTCGGCGAGCTGCTCGATCGGGTAGCCGCGGTACTCCAGGATGCCGTTCGTGCCGTCGAGGTAGGTGATGGAGGACCGGCAGGCGGCG
Source organism: Solirubrobacteraceae bacterium (assembly GCA_035551055.1). Taxonomy (GTDB): domain Bacteria; phylum Actinomycetota; class Thermoleophilia; order Solirubrobacterales; family Solirubrobacteraceae; genus CADCVQ01. The sequence goes on along the minus strand of DASZOA010000525.1, from coordinate 7,869 downwards.
GTGTTCATGAACGCCGGGTCGTACGTCATGAGCCCGAAGTCGTCCTCGTCGAGTCGGATCGCGCGGAAGTCCAGCGCGCGAACGGTGCCGTCGACGATCGGGATCTCGTACGTCCGGCCGGTGCGATTGTCGGTGACGCTCAGGGTGTCCTGGCCGCTCGGTCGCTCCGCCCCGTCGTGCTCGGGCCGGATCGCGGTGCTGATGGCGGTGTCTGAATCTCTGGTCACAGCCCTCGATTATGCACGCCGGAGCCCGCGGCTAAGCGCATCTGCGCAGGAATTTCGCCCTTCACGAGAGTCATTCTCGTCTCCAGCCGCCGCCGAGGAAGCGGCTGAGGCGCCCACCCTTGACGTTCGCGCGGAACGTCGCGCCGCCCGCCGGGTCGCGCTCGGGCAGCGCGGCGACGGCCTCGGCGTCCAGGCTCAGCGTGACGCGGCGCTCGGCGATCCGTGCCACCTCGGGTGCGTCGACGAACCGCTGGCCGCCGGGCGTGTCGAGCACGAGGCCGTCGAAGATGTGCTCGGCGCGGTTCTCGAGGACCTCGCGCACGACGCCGACCTCGCCCCCGTCGCGGTCGACGACCGGGGTCCCGCGCGCGAGCACCTTGTAGGAGATCGCGTGCCCGCCGTCGTCGGCGTCAGGCCGAGACATAGATGACGCTGGCCATCGTGGCGACGACGAGCGCGGCGCCGAGCGCCATGACGCCGCGCCCGGCGCTCGCCGTGGCGGGGAAGTCCGGTCGCTTGAAGCCGGCGACGCTGACGCCGACCGCGAACGCGACGAGCACTCCGGCGATCAGGAAGAACGGAAGCTCGGACTTGTGCTCCTCGGCGGCGGCGAGGATCGTGGCGAGGACGCTCATGGCGCGCGACCTTAGCGCACGCGGCGCGCCGCGGAGTCGGCCGGGCCGCCCTCGTAGCGGCTCTCGGTCGCCTCGACCTGCCCGTGGTAGTGGCTGCCCAGCTCGGGGTGGCCGTACGGCCGCAGCGCGGGGGCGTCGAGCCCCATGAACGACAGCTGCGCGATCGGCTTGGCCGACCACAGCTTGATCGGCACCCGCGTGAGGTTCGTGATCTCGAGCGTCAGCGTCCCCTTCCAGCCGGGATCGACGAAGCCCGCGGTCGCGTGCACGATCAGCCCGAGCCGGCCGAGGCTCGACTTGCCCTCGATGCGCGCGACGACGTCGTCGGGCAGCTCGACCCATTCGAGCGTGCGCCCGAGCACGAACTCGCCGGGATGGATGACGAACGGCTCGTCGTCGCCGATCGCGATCTGCTCGGTGAGGTTCTGCGGCGGTGCGGCGAGGTCGATCGCGGCCGCACGATGGTTGTGGAAGACGCGAAACGTGTTGCCGAGGCGCAGGTCGACGCTCGCGGGCTGGACCATCGCCGCGTCCCACGGGTCGATCGTGATTCGCCCGTCCCGCACGAGGCGCAGGATCGTGCCGTCGGAGAGGACCGAGCTCGGCGCGCTCATCGCGCCCCGCAGCGTAGGCCAGACCGCCGTCGAATCGACGTCTCGGTCGGTGCCGCGACGGCTACCGGCGCTCGAGCCGCCGGGCATGGGCGACGACGGTGCGCACGCGCGGGGGCGGCGGTACGCGCGGCGCGCCGTGCGGCCCGCGGCGAGGGCTGCGCGGCAGCGGCGGGCGCGGGTGCGGGCGCGGGCGCGGCGTCAGCGGCCGCTTGGAGCCGCCGTCCTCGTCGTTGGCGGCGTCGGGCTCGGGCGGCGAGTTGATCGCCCACCAGACGATGTACAGCAGCAAGAAGATCGGCAGCTTCAGGACGACCATGAGGAAGATGAACGCCGCGCTCACGCGCGCAACCATACCCATCGCGGGCCGGCCGCGCACGTATCTGCTGTCACAAGGCACGTCGGCGCGCGCGCACCCGGCGTCCCGCGCGCCCTCAGTCGTTCAGCGCCACGTCGTGCGTCTCGAACGACGTGATCCGCCGCAGCTCCTCGACGCGCCCGGCGATCTCCGGGCCGGTCAGCCGCGCGACGCGCTCGGTGCCGAACTCCTCGACGTTGTAGGACGCGATCGCCGTGCCGTACGCCATCGCGAGCTTGAGCACGTCGAACGTCGCCTCGCCGCCGTGCGCCGCGACGCAGCCGACGAAGCCGCCGGCGAACGAGTCGCCGGCGCCGGTCGGATCGGCGACGAAGTCGACCGGGAAGGCGGGCACCCAGAAGGAGTCCTCCGGCGTGACGAGCGCAGCGCCGTACCGGCCGAGCTTGACGACCACCGCGGCCGGGCCGTGCGCCATGATCCTGCGCGCGCCGGCGACCACCTCGCGCTCGTTCGTGAACAGCGCGACCTCGGCGTCGTTGAGGATCACGCAGTCGACCTCGGAGATGGCGGCGATCAGCGCGTCCCTGGCGATGTTGATCCACAGGTCCATCGAGTCCAGCGCGACGAACCTGGCGCGCTGGCTCTGGCGACAGACCTCGAGCTGCAGCTTGGGCAGGATGTTCGCCAGGAACAGGACGTCGGCGTCCCTGGACGCCTGCGAGAGCTTGGGCTCGAAGGTCTCGAAGACGTTGAGGTCGGTCTCCAGCGTGTCGCGCGCGTTCATGTTCTCGTGGTAGAGGCCGCTCCAGAAGAACGTCTTGCCACCCGCGACGCGCTCGATGTCGTCGCAGTTGACGCCCCGGCCGCGCAGGACGGCGTACTCGTCGTCGCCGAAGTCGTCGCCGACCGGGCCGACGACGTGGACCTCGTCGAAGAACGACGCGGCCAGCGCGAAGTGGACGGCCGCGCCGCCGAGCATCCGCTCGCGCCCGCCGTGCGGGGTCCGCACCGAGTCGAAGGCGATCGATCCCACGACGGTGACGCTCATCGATCCGACCCTATCCGTTCGTCGGCGCATGCGCCTCGAGCCGACGCTCGCGCGCGCGAAGTATCGTGGCCCGCGGCGATGCGAGCGATCCAGATGTCCGAGTTCGGCGGTCCCGAGGTGCTGCGGCTCGTCGAGCTGCCGGTCCCCGAGCCGGGCGACGGCGAGGTGCTCGTCCGCGTCGTCCGCGCCGGGTTGAACTTCGCCGACACGCACCGGCGCACGAACTCCTACCTCGCCCGCGACGAGCTTCCGCTCGTGCCCGGCTCCGAGGTCGCCGGGGTGCGCGAGGACACCGGCGAGCGCGTCGTCGCGCTGTGCGGCTCCGGCGGCTACGCCGAGTACGCGACCGCGCCGGGCGCGCTGACGTTCCCGATTCCCGACGGGGTCGACGACGAGACCGCGCTGGCGCTCGTGCTGCAGGGGCTGACGGCGTGGCACCTCTATCGGACGTCTGCCCGCGTGAGCGGCGGCGAGAGCGTCGTGGTGCACGCCGCGGCGGGCGGCGTCGGCTCGCTGGCCGTGCAGCTCGGCAAGCCGCTCGGCGCCGGGCGCGTCATCGCCACCGCGTCGACCGCCGACAAGCGCGCGCTCGCGCTCGAGCTCGGCGCCGACGCGGCGGTCGACGGCGCCGCCGAGGGGCTGACGGAGCGCCTCGTCGAGGCGAACCTCGGCGCGCCGGTCGACGTCGTCCTGGAGATGGCCGGCGGTGCGGTGTTCGAGCGCTCGCTCGACGCGCTGGCCCCCTTCGGGCGCCTCGTGATCTACGGGATCGCGTCGCGCGACAGCAACACGATTCGCAGCGGCGACCTCATGCGCAGCTCGCGCGCCGTCGTCGGCTTCTGGTTTGCGCACTGCCTCGACCGCCCGGCGATGATCGACGAGGCGCTGGCCGATCTCTTCGAGCGCGTGCGGCGCGGCGAGCTGCGCGTGGTGACCGGCCCCGCCTATCCGCTCGCCCAGGCCGCGCAGGCACAGGACGACCTCGCGCAGCGGCGCACGACGGGCAAGGTCACGCTCGACCCGACGGCGTGAGCGGCGGCGCGAGCGCCGCAGCGTGCGACCGCGACGGGGGCGTTCTAGAACACCTCGCCGCGCGCGCCCGCCGAACCTATCCAGCGCGCCCGAAAACCTGCCCATCGCCCGCGCCCGCGGCCGGAAATCCCGCCGGACGTTCGCGCCCGCATCGGCGTGGCGCGATAACGGAGATCGTGTCCTTCCCTCGCCGCCATCGCTCGGCCGCTGGCCCGGCTCCCCGGACCTCACGGCCGGACGCGCCCCGCCGCTGGATGGAGTCCGCCGACGCGATGGAGCTCTGGTACGAGTATCAGCGCAGCGGCGACGAGCGGCTGCGCGACCGCCTCGTGCTCACGTACGCGCCGCTCGTGAAGTTCATCGTCTACCGCAAGATCGGCGAGCTGCCCGCCAGCTGCGAGGTCGACGACCTCGTCTCCGCCGGCCTCGAGGCGCTGATCAAGTCGCTCGACCGCTACGACCCGCAGAAGGGCGCCACGCTGGAGCAGTTCGCGTGGACGCGGATCCACGGGGCCGTGATCGACGAGCTGCGCCGCGGCGACTGGGCTCCGCGCTCGCTGCGCCGCTGGGAGCGCGACGTGCGCCGCGTCCAGAGCGAGTTTCGCTCGATCCACGGTCGTGCGCCGTCGGACCCCGAGCTGGCCGCCGCGATGAGCATGAGCGCCGACGAGCTGCGCGCGCGCCAGCGCGACCTCGTGGCCTCCGACGTGACCTCGCTGAACACCCTCGTCCTCGGTCACGACGGCGCGAGCGTCGAGCGGATCGACGTCCTCGCCTCCGACGACGACACGACCGATCCCATCTTCGAGGCCGCCAAGGCGGAGGCCAAGCAGCAGTTTCGCCGCGCGTTCGCGGCGCTCGGGCGCCGCGAGCGCGAGGTCGCGATCCTGCTCTACGTCAAGAACCTCACGCTGCGGGAGATCGGCGAGGTGCTCGGCGTCTAGGAGAGCCGCGTCTGTCAGATCCACGGTGAGCTGAAGAAGACGCTCAAGCGAGCGCTCGCCGGTGACGCCGAGCTGCTGCGCGAAGTCGCGTAGGACCTGCAAGCGCTCGTGCAGGTCGACGGCGCGATATCGCGATCGGCCCCGATCGGCGCGCGAGTTCGCTTGACTTCCCGGGATGAGCTCTTCGAGACGACGGCGAGCGCGGCGCCGCCGGGCAGCGGCGCTGCTCGCGTTCGCGGTGATCGTCGCGCTGCCCACCGGCGCGGCGGCGCTCCACGACCGCTCGCGCGCCGACCGGCTCGCCCAGGGCATCCGGATCGGCGGGGTGCACGTCGGCGGCCTCGAGCCCGCCGCCGCCAAGCGGCTCGTGCACGATCGCGTCGTCGCGCCGAAGCAGCGCACGCTGCGCGTGCGCACGGCGGCGAAGACGTTCGTCCTGACGCCCGACAAGGTGCGCGTGCGCGCCGACATCGACGCCGCGCTGCGGGGCGCGCTGGCCGCCAGCCGGCGGGGATGGTTCGGCGCTCGCGTGCTGCGCGACCTGGGCGGCGGCGAGGTGCGCGAGTCGCTGCCGCTCACCACGCGCTACGCGCGCGGCGTCCTGCCGCGCTTCGTCGACGACATCGCCGCGGCCAACTATAAGCCGGCGGTCGACGCGAAGGTCGAGCCGCACGCCGGCGGCCTGCGGGAGGTGCCGTCGCGCCGCGGCTCGCGGATCGACACCGGCACCCTTCACCGCAACCTCGAGCGCGCGGTGCAGAGCCGCTCGCGGCCGGCCGACATCCGCGCCACGACGCTGCCGGTGGCGCCGAAGGTCGAGACCGAGGATCTCGCGGAGCGATATCCCGCCTACATCGTCATCGACCGCAAGAACCACGTCCTGCGCTTCTACCGCAACCTCGAGCTGTCCCAGAGCTGGCCGATCGCGGTGGGCAAGGCCGGCCTGGAGACGCCGGCCGGGCTGTACGACATCCAGTGGAAGGAGACCAACCCGAAGTGGCGCGTGCCCAACAGCGAGTGGGCCGGCGCGCTGGCGGGCCAGACGATCCCGCCGGGTCCGAGCAACCCGATCAAGGCGCGCTGGATGGCCTTCAACGGCGGCGCCGGCATCCACGGCACCAGCGACGAGGCCTCGATCGGAACCAACGCGTCGCACGGCTGCGTGCGGATGCGGATCCCGGACGTGATCTCGCTCTACGCGCGCGCGCCGGTCGGCACGCCGGTCTACGTGGCGTAGCGACGGCGCATCGGCTCGGAGGTTAGGGCCGCGCCGGGTCAGCGGGAGGACACGCCCGACCGCCGGGCCGGCGCGAAGTCCAGGCAGCGGGCGAGCCGCTCGCGCTCGGAGCGCGCCACCTCGTAGCGGCCCTCGTCGCGCATGAACTCGAACTCCGCGAGCGAGTGGTACGTCCCGCCCGGCGGCTGCGGCCGCGCGAGCGGCCGCGCGCCCGCCGCCAGCCGCGGCAGCCAGCGCACGAAGATGTCGCGTGCGGCCGCCTCGACGCGCTCGTGCAGGCGCGCGCCGGTGTCCGACGGCAGCACGGGCACGTCGCGCTGCTCGACGACCGGGCCCGTCTGGAGGCCGGCGGTCAGCTCGTGCAGCGTCGCGCCGGCCGGCGTGCCCTCCCAGAGCGCCCAGAACACCGGGCACGTCCCGCGCCCGTACGGCAGCAGCCCCGAATGCAGGCTCCAGATCGCGCCGCGGTAGCGCGCGATGAGGTCCGTGCCGAGGACGAGCGGGAAGCGGACCGACAGCGCGGCGCGCCCGGGCGCGAACCCGGCGTCGTGCGGGTCGCCGGCGAAGACCTCGTGGCCGCGCTCCTCGGCGATCGCGGCCAGCGCGTCGTCGACGCAGACGACCTGGCGGACGAGCGCCGGCGGCGCGTTGCCCAGCGCCCAGGCGTCGAGCGCCCCGCCGACGAGCAGGTCGATTCCGCCTCTCACGCGTGGCCCTCCGAGGGCGCCGGGCGCAGCGCGGCGGGTGCGGCGAGCGCCGCGTCGAGCACGCAATGCGTGCGGTGGCCAAGGCGCTCCTCGATCCGCGCCGACAGCTCGCGCCGGCAGGGCCCGCCGGTCTGCGTACGCGCGGACTGCTCCATATGCCCGGGTAGTCGGCCCGGGGGGCCAGGCGCTTGAGGCGGGCCGGCGGCGACTGGACGGCCCGCCCGGCCGCCTGCCGGCGGCCTACTCGTCGTCGAGCGCCGCCGGCGCCCCGTTCGGAGCCGTCGCATCCGAGCCGACCTCGATGACGCCGAGCAGCTCGCGCACGCGGCAGACGAGCAGCCGCTCGTCCTCGATCTCCACCCAGACGCCCGCCGTTCGCGGAAACACGACGTGATCCCCCGGGCCGACCGGCATCCTGAAGTCCGGGATCTCCGGCGGCCCGTCGCCGACGGCGAGCACGATGCCCTCGTTGGGCGGCACGTCGTGCGTCCCCTGCGGGACGAGCAGGCCGGACTTGCGCATGCGGTCGGGCTCGAGCTCCTTGATGACGACCTGGTCGAAGAGCGGGCGGAGGGTGTCGGGCATGCGCTCGAAGATAGAGCCGCCGCGCGGCCCGCGGCCGGCGATCGTCACCATGCTGTCCGTCGATCCCGCCGCGCCGCGTGGCGCGGCGGGGGACATCGTCGAGGGACCGAGGTGCTGATGCCTGTTGATCTTGTACTCGTCCGCCATGGCCGCAGCGAGGGAAACGAAGCGCGCGAGCAGTCCAAGCGGGGCGACGAGAGCTCCTACACCGAGCAGTTCCGCGCCCGCCGCAACCGGCAGTGGCGGCTGACCGACCTCGGCATCGCGCAGGCGGTCGCCGCCGGCGAGTGGATCCGCGAGCACATCGCGCCGAGCTTCTCGCGCTACTACACCTCCGAATACCTGCGCGCGCGAGAGACGGCCGGCCACCTCGGCCTCGACGGGGCGTGCTGGGTGCAGGACATCCTGCTGCGCGAGCGCTCGTGGGGCCGCGCCGACTTCGTGATGCCCGAGAGCGAGCGCTACGAGCGGTTCGCGGCCGAGCTCGCCGCGCGGCGGGAGGATCCCTGCTACTGGCGCCCGCC
>DASZOA010000524.1:0-1708 GCA_035551055.1 Solirubrobacteraceae bacterium | reverse complement strand
CTGACGATGGGCTCCGGTCCAGACGTCCTGCTGATCCACGGTCTCGGCGGCGCCAAGAGCTCGTTCTTCGACGCGGCGGCGGCGCTGGCGCGGTCCTATCGCGTCCACGCGCTGGACCTGCCGGGCTTCGGCTCGTCCTCCAAGCCCGCGACCGCTCCCTACACGGCGCGCTGGTTCGCCGAGACCGTGCGCGAGACGATGGACGTGCTCGGCATCGAGCGCGCGCACGTGGCCGGCAACTCGATGGGCGGCCGTGTGGCGATCGAGCTGGGCCTGCGCCATCCCGCGCGCGTCTCGAGCCTGGCGCTGCTGTGCCCGGCGGTCGCGTTCGTCAAGCGCACGTATCACCCGATCGTGCGGGCGCTGCGACCCGAGCTCGGCCTGCTGCCCCACCAGCTCAGCCGCGACAAGCTCGCCGAGCAGTTCTGGTCGCTGTTCGCCGACCCCGACGGCATCGACCCCGCCGTGGCCGACGTCGTCGTCGACGAGTTCCAGCGCATCTACTCGAGCGCCGGGGGCCGGATCGCCTTCCTCGCCTCGGCGCGCAACATCTACCTCGACGCGCCGTACGGGCGCAAGGGCTTCTACGGTCGCCTCGCGCGGCTCGAGACGCCCGCGCTCTTCGTCTGGGGCTCGCACGACCGGCTGATCCCGCCCGCCTTCGCGCGCCAGGTCGAGCGCTGGCTGCCGTCGGCCGAGCAGATCGTGCTCGACGGCTGCGGCCATGTCCCGCAGGTCGAGCGCGCGGCGCAGACGACCGCGCTGCTCGAGCGGCTCTTCGCGCGCGTCGACGCGCTCGGGCCGCCGCGCGTCGCGACTCCGGGCGGGCCGCGCAGGGCCGCGTAGACTCACGAGGCGATGCAGACGCAGACCGCGAGCGCCGGCTCGCACAACGGCCGCGGGGAGAGCGCAGCTCGTCTCGCGCCCGGCGCCGCAGGCGCGCACGAGGAGCCCGACCGCCCGCCCGAGGGGGCCGCGAGCCCGCTCGAGCGGCTCGCCCGGGCGCTCGCCGGCTCGCTTCGCACGCGCGTCCCGGACGCCGACCTCGACGAGCGCGACCCCGACTACATCCGCGAGCGCCTGCCCGGCCTGTGGCTGCTGGCGAGCCTGTGGTTTCGCGGCGAGGTGCGCGGCCTGGGCAACGTGCCCGAGGACGGACCGGTGCTGCTCGTCGGCAACCACTCCGGCGGCAACGTCCCGCCCGACTCGCTCGTCTTCATGCTCGCCTTCAGCACGTACTTCGGCGTCGAGCGGCGCTTCTACCAGCTCGCCCACAACCTCGTGCTGTCGATGCCGGGGCTCGGCTTCCTGCGCCGCTACGGGATGGTCGCAGCGTCGCCGCAGAACGCCGAGCGGGCGCTGTCGTCGGGCGCGGCGCTGCTCGTCTACCCGGGCGGCGCCCACGAGGCGCACCGGCCGACGTGGGAGGGCAACACCGTGAACTTCGACGGCCGGCACGGCTTCGTGCGCCTCGCGCTCGAGCACGACGTGCCGATCGTGCCCGTCGTGTCGATCGGCGGCCAGGAGACCGCGCTGTTCCTCACCCGCGGCGAGGGCCTGTCGCGGCTGCTCATGCTCGACCGGCTGCTGCGCCTGAAGGTGCTGCCGATCTCGATCGCCGCGCCGTGGGGGCTGAACGTCGGCGACATGCTCGGCCACGTCCCGCTGCCGGCGAAGATCACCGTCGAGGTGCTGCCCGCGATCGACC
>DASZOA010000523.1:0-8495 GCA_035551055.1 Solirubrobacteraceae bacterium | reverse complement strand
CGGTGATCACCGCGTCGCTGCACGCGCGCTTCTACTCGCGCGCCAACGGCGACTTCACGCACCGCGTGCTGGCCGCGCTGCGGGCGCAGTTCGGGGGACACGCGACGAAGAAGAGCGCGGACGGGTGAGCGCTCGGGCCGCGATGACGACCACCGCCACCGGACAGACCACCGGCGCCGAGGACAACCCGCTCATCGAGGGGCTCGAGCGGCTCCCCGTCCATCCCACCGTACTCGTCATCTTCGGCGCGACCGGAGACCTCGCGCGGCGCAAGCTGCTGCCCGCGCTCTACAACCTCGCCCACGAGGGCGCGCTGCCCGAGCGCTTCGGACTCGTCGGCACCGCACGCTCGGAGATGACCGACGACGAGTACAGGGACATGGCGATCGAGTCCGTGCGCGAGTTCTCGCGCCGCCCGCCCGACGAGAAGGTGCTGCGAAAGCTCTTCGGCGACGTCCGCTACGTCAGCGGCGCGTTCGACGACGACGACATCTACCGGAGCCTCGGACAGGTCCTCGGCGAGCTCGACGAGACCGCCGGCCTCGCGCTGAACCACTGCTTCTACCTGTCGACGGCGCCGATGTTCTTCCCGATGATCGTCGAGTGCCTCGGCCGCCACGACCTCGCCGACCGCGAGGACGCCGAGGCGCGGGTGATCATCGAGAAGCCGTTCGGCCGCTCGCTCGACGAGGCGCGCGAGCTCAACGCGCGCGTGCTGTCGGTCTTCGACGAGCAGCAGGTCTACCGGATCGACCACTACCTGGGCAAGGAGACCGTCCAGAACGTCATGGCGCTGCGGTTCGCCAACAACATGTTCGAGCCGCTGTGGAACCGCAACTACATCGATCACGTCCAGATCACCGCGGCCGAGGACATCGGGATTGGCTCGCGCGCGGGCTACTACGACTCCGCAGGGGCGCTGCGCGACCTCGTCCAGAACCACATGCTCCAGCTGCTGTCGCTGCTGTGCATGGAGCCGCCGGTGGCCTTCGAGTCCGACGCCGTGCGCGACGAGAAGGTCAAGGTGCTGCGCGCGATCAGCGCACCACACGAGGCCGAGGTGCCGGGCATGGCCGTGCGCGCGCAGTACGTGAGCGGGATCGAGGCGGGCATCGAGGTGCCCGGCTACCGCGAGGAGCCCGGCATCCCACCGGACTCGCGCACCGAGACGTTCGCCGCGCTGCGCCTGGAGGTCCACAACTGGCGCTGGGCCGGCGTGCCGATGTACCTGCGCACGGGCAAGCGCCTCGCGCGCAAGGTGACGGAGATCGCGGTGACGCTCAAGCCGGTGCCGCACGTCGCCTTCCAGGCGCCGGAGATGTCGACCGGCGTGCGGCCCAACGTGCTCGTCCTGACCGTGCAGCCCAATGAGGGCGTGTCGCTGTCGATCGGCGCGAAGATCCCCGGTACGCGGATGGCGATCCGGACCGTGAACATGGAGTTCCTCTACGGCACCGCGTTTCTGTCCGAGTCGCCCGAGGCCTACGAGCGGCTGATCATCGACGCGATGCGCGGGGACGCGACGCTGTTCACCCGCAACGACGAGGTCGAGGCGCAGTGGCGCGTCTGCGACCCGATCCTCAAGGCCTGGGAGCGGATGCCCGGAGAGCTGGCGTCCTATCCCGCCGGCTCGCAGGGCCCGCAGGAGGCGGCGAGGCTGCTGACCGGCACGACGCGATGGCGGGCCGTGTGAGCACCACCGACGCCGTCTGGAGCGAGCAGGACACCACGCCGAACGCGATCGAGGCGGCGCTGCGGCGGCTGGTCGCCGACTGCCACGGGACGACGGCGCACTGCGTCCCGGCGCGGACGCTGAACCTCGTCTGCGTCGTCGACCGCGAGTGGAGCGGCGAGATCGCCAACCGCCTCCGCGGCGTGGGGCGCTACCACGCCTCGCGCACGGTCGTCTGTGCCGTCGAGCCGCGCCGCACGACGATCGACGCGCAGGCGACGATCAGCGTCCAGGGCGATCCGCGGCCCGGCGAGTTCGCCGCGATGCGCGAGCTCGTGATCGTCCACGTCGGCGAGCGCCACCTGCGCGACCTCGACACGATCGTCGACGCGCTCGTCGTCAGCGACCTGCGCACCGCTGTCTGGTCGCCCCACGGCCACCCCGAGGCCGTCGACGCGCTGACGACCGGCCGCGCCGGCGGGGCGCCGCTCGCGCAGGTGGTCCTGACCGACGCCGCCGCCGAGCCCGAGGCCGAGGACGCGCTGGAGCGCGAAGGCGAGCTCGCCGAGCGCAGCGAGGTCGTCGACCTCGCCTGGCTGCGCTGCACCCCGTGGCGCGAGCGGCTCGCGTCCGCCTACGACCCGCCCGCGCGGCGCCCGGAGCTGCACACGCTCTCCAAGGTCTCGGTGCGCTACCGCCACGACTCGCTCGTGTCGGGGCTGCTGCTCGTCGGCTGGCTGTGCTCGCGCCTGGGCTGGCGCCCCGACCAGCTCACGCGCCACGGCGAGCTGCTGCGCGGCCGCGCGCGCGCCCGCCGCGGCGAGGTCGAGCTGCGTCTCGAGCCGGTGACGAACGGCATGACCGTCCCCGGCCTCGCGGGCGTCGAGACGCGGTCGGACCTCGGCACGCTGCTCGCCCTCGAGCGCGGCGAGGGCGGGCTGACCGCCCGTCGCCGCGAGCCCGCCAAGCGCCGCGGCGAGGACGTCTTCGAGCACGTCTGGACCGTGCTCGGCGCCTCGCGCGGCGAGCCCGGCATCCTCGGCGAGGGCATCCGCCACGCGCTGCTCGTCGACCGGACCTTCAAGCCGGCGCTCGCGGCTGCGCGCAGGCTGCTGGGGTGAGGGCGACGCGGCGACGCCGCTCCCGCCTTCGGCCGCGCGCGGCGCTCCGGCGGGAGCGCCGATGAGCGACGGCACGCGCGTGCACGTCCTGCCGGACGCCGAGGGCGTCGCGCGCCACGCTGCCGACGCGCTCGCCGAGCGCATCGAAGACGCCCGCCGCGACCGGCGCGAGCTGCACGTCGCGCTCGCGGGCGGCACGACGCCGCGGCGTGCGTACGAGCTGCTCGCGCAGGTCGACGGCGGGTGGGGGCACGTGCACCTGTGGCTCGGCGACGAGCGCTGCGTGCCCGAGGACGACCCGGAGGCCAACGTCCGGATGGTGCGCGAGTCGCTGCTCGCGCGCGATCGCAGCGAGCCGCCGCGACTGCACCCCGTGCCATCGCCCGAGGTCCCCGAGGACGCGGCCTGGCTGTACGGCCGGCGGGTCTGCGAGCTCGTCCCCGACGCCGTCTTCGACATCGTGCTGCTCGGGATGGGGCCCGACGGGCACACCTGCTCGCTGTTTCCCGGCCACCCGGTGCTCGCCGTCGAGCACGCCCCGGTCGCGCCCGTGCGCGAGTCGCCCAAGCCGCCGCCCGAGCGGGTGACGCTGACGCTGCCGGTCGTGCGGCGCGCGCGCTTCACGCTGCTGCTCGCCGCCGGCGAGGAGAAGCGCGACGCGCTGACGCGGGCGCTGGCCGGCGACCCGTCGGTCCCGCTCGCGCGGCTCGGGCCCGCGCTCGACGAGGTCGCGTGCGATCTCGCCGCGTCGCCCGGCGGGCGCTGACCTCGCCGCCCGCGCGGCCCCCTCGCGGCTGCACTGGCGCTTGCGCTGCGCCCTCGCGCGCCGTGGGATGATCGCGGGGCCGGAGGTGGACCATGGCCAGCATCGCCGAGACTCCCGACCAGGACGCGCAGCAGCGCGTCACCTTCGCCGATCTCGTGCGCATCCACTTTCGCTGGCGCCGGGCGCTGCGCGACGGCTCGGGCGTCAGCGAGGAGGAGCAGGCGCGGCTCGGCCGCGCGTACCACGAGGCGCTCGCGTGCTTCGAGGAGGAGCACGGCGAGCTCATGAACGCCTACTGGTGCTCGGAGGTGGAGAGCGCGGTCGCGCTGACCGCCGGCAAGCCGAACACCGGCTGGCTGCGACGGCTGCTGTCGGTCTCGCCGAGGTTTCACCGCGTCAGCGACTGGGCGACGAAGGACGAGCCCGACATCGCCCACGCGCTGCACAGCTGCGACGAGCTGGCCGTCCGCGCCAGCGAGGTGCTGCGCGGGCGCAGCCGGCGGATCACGATCCAGCTCGTCATGACGTCCGCGTGCCATCTGCTGAGCGTCGTCGACGCGCGCAGCGACGACCCCCGGACGCACAAGGCCGCGGTTGCCGAGGAGGTCAAGGCGCTCGACGAGCTGCGCCGCGACTACCGCGAGGCCGCCAACGGCGACGCCCAGCTCGTCTACTTCGGCGGCATGACGATCGGGATCGCCCTGCTCGCGCTGCTCTACATCTCCGCGCACAGCCTCGTGCAGCTCGCGCGGGTCGAGGAGAGCACGATCATCGGCTGCCTCGTCGCGGGCGCGCTCGGCGCGGTCGTCAGCGTCATCGCCCGGATCAACAGCGGCACGTTCGCCCTCGACTTCGACGTCTCGCGCGGCTACACGCTGTTCCTGGGCGCCCTGCGCCCGGTGATCGGCTCGATCTTCGGGCTGCTCGCCTACTTCATGCTCACGAGCGGCTTCGTGGAGATCTTCAGGCTGCCGGACGAGGGGACGGTGCAGCGCTTCTACTTCCTCTGCGTGATCGCCTTCGCCGCGGGCTTCAGCGAGCGCTGGGCGCAGGACACGCTGACGGGCGGGCTGTCCGGGCGCGGGATCGGCAAGCGAGCGCCGGCGCCCGCTCCCGCACAGGCGCAGGCGCAGCGGACCGCCCCGCCGCGGGCGACGACCTCCGACCTCGCCTCTGAGTAGAGGCGGTCGTGCCCGTCAGCTCGACGGCACGCCGTCGGCCGCGCGGCGCAGTGCGGCGATGTCGAGCTTGCTCATCGCGAGCATCGCCCGCATCGCGCGCTCGGCGCGCCGCGGGTCGGGATCGGCGAACAGCTCCTCCATCCCGGCCGGCACGACCTGCCACGACAGCCCGTAGCGGTCCTTGAGCCAGCCGCACGGCCCTTCCGCCCCGCCGTCGGACAGCCGCTCCCAGTAGTAGTCGACCGCGTCCTGGCTCTCGCAGTTGACCTGCAGCGAGATCGCCTCGTCGAACGTGAATTCAGGGCCGCCGTTGATGCCGACGAACCGCTGCCCGTCCAGCTCGAACTCGACGGTCATCACCATCCCGGCCGGTCGCGGCCCGGCCTCGGTGTAGTGGGTGACGCTCACGATCCGCGAGTTGTCGAAGATCGACGTGTAGAAGCGCGCGGCCTCCTCGGCCTCGGTGTCGAACCACAGGTTCGGGGTGATCCTCTGCTGCATGGCGTCCTCTCGTGGTGGTGGAAACGGCCTGCCGGCGGTCGCTGCAGCTGTAGACCGTGCTGCGCCGCGAGACTCATCGCGACCGGCCGCGAGCTGCGCGCGCCGGCCGCGGCCTCAGCGACCGGGGCCGCGGGATGCAGCGGCCAGGGCCACGGGCGCGGCGTAGCGCCCGGTCACCACGGCCGCCAGCGCGCCCACCACCGCCGGGTCGAACTGCGTGCCGGCGCACGCGCGCAGCTCCGTCAGCGCGTCCTCGACGCTCATCGCCGAGCGGTACGGGCGGTCGGCCGTCATCGCGTCGAAGGCGTCGCAGGCGGCGATGATCCGCGCGCCCAGCGGTATCTGCTCGCCCGCGAGGCCGTCGGGATATCCGCGCCCGTCCAGGCGCTCGTGGCTGGCGCGCACGATCTTCGCGGCGGGCGCGAGGGCCGGAGCCGCGGCCAGGATGCGCTCGCCGACCAGCGTGTGCCGGCGGACGTAGGACCATTCGTCTTCGTCCAGCGGCGCCGGCTTGTCGAGGATCGCCTCCGGGATCGCCGCCTTGCCCACATCGTGCAGCGAGGCGGCGTGCAGCAGATAGCACATCTGATCCTCGGGGACGGCGAGCGCTCGCCCGACCGCCTCGCACAGCTGCGTCACCTCGTCGAGGTGCACGCCGAGCTCCGGATCTCGCTCCGCGAGGACCTGCAGGAGCACGTTGGCGCTCTGGCGCGCCGCCGACGCCCGCGTGCCGCTGCCCTTCTCGGCGTACATCAGGCGGTCGGCGAGGCCGAGCGCGTCGGACGGTGTGGCGGCCTGCGCGGGCAGCAGCGCCGAACCGCAGGAGGCGGTGACGCTGAACGCCTCCCCCCACTCCGTCAGGGCTCGGCGGGCCCGGTCGACGAGGTCGTCGACGCCGTTCGGCGGCCGTGCTGCGATCACGCAGAACTCGTCGCCTCCCATCCTGTAGCAGGTGCCCCACCCGTCCATCTCGGCGGCCAGGCGCCGGCCGAGCCGCGTGAGCAGGGCATCCCCCGCGGAGTGGCCGAAGCTGTCGTTGTAGGCCTTGAAGCCGTCGAGGTCGAGCAGCAGCAGCAGCAGCGGCTGGTCCGGCGTCGCGTCGGCGAGCGCGAGCTCGAGGTCCTCCATGAGCTTGCGCCGGTTGGGCAGCCCGGTCAGCGCGTCGTGGTGAGCCTGATGGGCGAGCTGCTCGTCGGCGCGCTTGCGCTCGAGGAACTGCGCGATCGGGGCGGAGAGCGTGTCGAGCATCTCCAGCAGCGCGTCGTCGCGCGAGCGGACCTCGTGGCTCAGGAACTCGATCACCGCGACGACCTCGGCGTCCACGACGACCGGGAGCAGGATGCACGCATGCAGCCCGTCGGCGGCGGCTGCATCGGCGCGCATCGCGTCCGACTCCACGGTGACATCCGGCACCCAGCGCGGAGTCCGGCGCGCCCAGACGTGGCCGGGCAGCCCCGCGGCGGGCGCCAGCACCATCCGCTTCGTCGCCGCCTCGAACGCCGCGGGCGCCGGGCCCGACCGGTGCCAGAACGCCTTGCAGCGCAGCTCGGCCGGGGTGCCGTACGACGGCATCCAGACGGCGCCGACCGCCCAGTCCATGCCTTCGCCGATCGCCTCGAGCAGCGCGGGCAGCGCGGCGTCGACGGTCGCGGCCTGCGCGAGCACCCGCGTGGCCTCGTGCTGGACCTTCAGGTAGCGCTCTCTCAGCTTCTGCTCGGAGATGTCGCGGGCGATCGTCGACGCGCCGCTGAGCGTGCCGGTGCCGTCGCGGATCGGCGAGATCGTCAGCGCGACGTCGATCAGGCGCCCGTCCTTGCGCACGAGCACCGTCTCGAGCTGCTCGACGCCCTCGCCGCGGCCGATGCGCCCGAGGATCTCGCTCATCTCGTCATCGCGCTCGGCGGGCGCGAGCATCACGATCGAGCGGCCCAGCGCCTCCTCGGCGGCGTAGCCGTAGATCCTCTCGGCGCCGCGGTTCCAGCTCGTGATCGTGCCGTCGAGCGCCTTGCCGATGATCGCGTCCTGCGAGGAGTCGACCATCGCCGCCATCCGCCGCTGGACCTCCTCGGCATCCTTGCGCTCGGTGACGTCCTGCTCGGTTCCGAACACCCGCACCGGTCGCCCGTCCTCGCCGAGCACGACCTCGCCGCGCGCAGCGACGACCCGCATCGTCCCGTCGCGGCGCACGATCCGGTGCTCGAGGCTGAACGGATCGCCGCTCGCGCACGCGCTTGCGACCGCGGCCTCGACGGCTGCTCGGTCCTCCGGATGCACCCAGTCGAAGAACTCCTCGTAGCTTGCGGGATGCTCGGTTGGGCCGAGGCCGTAGATGCGGCACAGCTCCTCGGACCACTCGACGACGTCGGCGCCGACGGCCCAGTCCCAGCTTCCCAGCCGCGCGACCGACTGAGCTTCGGCGAGAAGGCGGCGGCGGCGCTCGAGCAGCTCGTCGGCCTCCTTGCGCTCGCTGATGTCGTGCAGGAAGGCGTAGAACGCGTAGCCGTGGGCGGTCTGCAGCGGCGAGATCGTCAGCTCGATCGGGAACTCGCGGCCGCTGCGGTCCAGCGCCGCGAGCTCGAGCCGCCGCCCGAGAAACGGCCCCTCCCCGGTCGCCAGGAAGTTCTCGACGCCGCGAGCGTGCGCCTCGCGGTAGCGCAGCGGAATGATCATCTCGGCGAGCTCCCGGCCGACCGCCTCCTCGCGCGTCCAGCCGAAGGTGCTGACGGCGCGGTGGTTCCAGTCCCTGATGACGCCGCGCTCGTCGATCGAGATGAAGGCGTCCTGAGCCGTCTCGAGGATGTGCCGCGTCTCGCGCTCGCGCGCCGCGAGGGCCTGCTCGCTCTCTCGCGCGCGCCGATAGGACGCCTCCGCCTGCGCGCGCACGCTCTCGTTCAGCCGCCAGGCGATCACGCTCGCCACCCCGGCCGCCGTCACGAACGCGCCGTGGATGAGCGCCCACTTCCACGGATGCGCGATCGCGTCGGGATGGTTGTAGACCGCGTGGGGATCGAGCGCGCCCGTCACGCCGTGGTGGACGATCACGTAGGCGGCCGCGAGCAGGTACGGCACCCAGTCCTCGTACAGGGCGAGCACGACGATCATCACGAAGAAGTGGAAGTGCGCCTCGATCACGCCGCCGGAGACGTGGACGACCAGCGCCGAGGCCGTGATCAGCCCCAGCGAGACCGCGACGGCGGCGAGCCGCGACCTGCGCCTCGCGGCGTAGGCGAGCGCGGCCAGCGCGGCCAGCACCG
>DASZOA010000522.1:0-8021 GCA_035551055.1 Solirubrobacteraceae bacterium | reverse complement strand
ACCTCACGCGGCGCAAGTCGGCGCTCGAGAACTCGACGCTGCCGGGCAAGCTCGCCGACTGCTCGGTGAAGGATCCGTCGCTCGCCGAGTTGTTCATCGTCGAGGGCGACTCGGCCGGCGGCTCGGCCAAGCAGGGCCGCGACCGCAATACCCAGGCGGTCCTGCCCC
Source organism: Solirubrobacteraceae bacterium (assembly GCA_035551055.1). Taxonomy (GTDB): domain Bacteria; phylum Actinomycetota; class Thermoleophilia; order Solirubrobacterales; family Solirubrobacteraceae; genus CADCVQ01. Next base: position 7,853 of record DASZOA010000522.1, on the reverse strand, counting down.
TGCGCGGCAAGATCCTCAACGTCGAGAAGAGCCGGATCGACAAGGTGCTCAGGAACACCGAGATCCAGGCGCTGATCACGGCGATCGGAACGGGCGTGCGCGACGAGTTCAATATCGAGAATGCGCGTTACCATAAGATAATTCTGATGAGCGTGGACGGCGCCGAGCACGTGCTCGTGCGCGACCGCGACGGCCGGACGCGGCTGACGCGCGTCGCCGACTACATCGACCCGTGGACCGATAGCGCGCCCGTGAGCGGCCCGCAGGACTATCGCAAGGTGCTCGCCGGGCAGCCGGGCGAGCTCGGCGAGGTGCTCTGCGTCGGCCGGGGGGACCACGAGGTACGCTTCCGCCCGATCAAGGCCGTCATCTCGCACGCGACCGACGAGCCGCTCGTCGAGGTCGCCACGCAGTACGGCCGTTCGATCAACGTGACGCGCAACCACTCGCTGTACGTGCTGGACGACGGCGAGCTGAGGCTTAAGCGCGGTGACGAGCTCCAGCCGGGTGACCGCGTCGCCGCGCCGCGCACCGTCCGGCTGCCGGTGACCGCGCCGCGCCGCATCGACGCCCTCCGGGCTCTGTGGCGGGTGCCGTCCGCGGCCGCCCAGGTCTGGGTGCGCGGGGCCGGCGTCGAGGCATGGGGACGCTGGAAGGTCCGCTACGAGCACGCCGACAACGTCGAGCTGACCGCTTCGCGCGTCGACGTCCCGCCCGTCGTGCGCGACGAGCTCGCGGCGCTGCGCCGGACGGGCCCGCTCACGAACGCCGCGCTATGCGAGCGGATCGGCATCAAGCAGCCGGCAACGTTCTACGCATGGGAGAAGGGAACGTCGCGTCCGACGCTGCCGAACTTCACCGCCTATCTGCGCGCGGTCGGAGCGGATGTCGACGCGACGCTCACGCGGGTCTCGATCGGCGAGAGCAGCCTGGACCGCGTCTGGACGCGGCAGTACCGCGCGGCGCCGCGCAACCGCGTTCGGCCGTACGTCCGGCTCGCCGACCTGACCGCCGACGACCTCGAGTTCTTCGAGGACCGCGACGACGTGGTCCTGACGCCGGAGCACTATGCGCAGGAATCGATCCCCCGCTTCATCGACGTCGACGCGCCGCTCATGACGCTGCTCGGGTTCTATCTTGCCGAGGGCTCGGGCAGCGCCCGGACCGGAATCCGCTTCGCCGTGGGCGCAGGCAACGAGCACTTCCTGCCCGAGCTGCAACACGCGATGGAGCACGTCTTCGGCCGGCGGGCGCACGTCTACGAGTCGCCGCAGCGCGTCAGTGAGCTGCGCCTGACGAACCGGGTGGCGGCGCTGACCTGGGCGCACGTGTTCAGCTTCGACGGCGTCACCGCGACGACCAAGCGCGTGCCGGCGCTCGCGTTCGAGGTCGACGACGGCCTGCGGGCGGCGTTCCTGCGCGGGTACCTGGCCGGCGACGGATGCTGCACCGCGGGGCGGATGAGCTTCGCCACGTCGTCGCGCGAGATCGCGTCGGCGCTCAGCCTGCTGCTGGGGACGTACGGCGTGGTCGCGAGCGTCGTCACGAACAGCACTCCCGACCGGCAGGCGACGAAGGCCAGCGGAGAGGTCATACACACCCGTCAGCCGAGCTATGTCGTCAGCGTCGTCGCGCGCGGGGACCTCGAGCGGCTGCGGCCCGTCTGGCGCGACCACAAGGGCTCGCCGGTGCTGGACGCGGCGCTCGCGGGGCCGCGTCACGAGCGCCGCTGGTACGGGCCGCCCTGCGGCGATGTCGTGGGGCTGAAGGTCACCGGGGTGACCGAGGTGGGCTCGCGCGGGCGCGTGTACGACTTCTCGGTCGACGTCGACGAGAACTTCGTGGCGGGATTCGGTGGGCTCGTCGCGTCCAATACGGACGCCGATGTCGACGGCGCTCACATCCGCACGCTCGCGCTGACGCTGCTGTTCCGGGAAATGCCCCAGCTCATCGACCAGGGTTACGTGTACATCGCAAAGCCGCCGCTCTACAAGCTCAAGCAGGGCTCCAACGAGCGCTACGTCGAGAAGGACTCAGAGCTCGAGCAGATCCTGCTGTCGGACAAGTTCGAGAAGATGGTCGTCTTCGATCGCGATGCGACCCAGTTCAAGCTCACCGAGCCGCGCTGGCAGCGCTTCGGTCGGCTGCTCAAGCAGTACGAGGGCTGGTCGTCGACGCTGCGCGCCGAGTTCGGCAACGACGCGGTGACGTTCCTTGAGGAGTCGGGCGTGCTCGACGAACAGGTCTCGAGCGTCGAGGGCGCGATCGAGCTGATCGAGCGCGAGGGAATCGAGAACGCGCCGTACCAGACGTCGCTCGTGCGCCAGGACGACGTCACGATCACGATCCGAGCGGTCGAGCCGAAGACCGGCCTGGCGCGGACCCTGCCGATCCCCCGCCGACTGTTCGATGCACAGGACTTTCGCAACTTCACGCGGGTGCACGGGCAGCTCGTCGAGCTCGCCGGGCGCGCGCCGTTCACCGTCAAGCTCGGCGATGCGACCGAGGACGCACTGTCGTTCCAGTCGCTGCGCGAGGCCGTCATGACCGTCGCGCAGAAGGGGATCTCCCTGCAGCGCTTCAAGGGGCTCGGCGAGATGAACGCCGCGCAGCTGCGCGACACGACGATGGACCCCGCGACGCGGACGCTCGCGCGCGTCGAGATCGAGGACGCCGCGCAGGCCGACCTGATCTTCTCGACGCTGATGGGCGACATGGTCGAGCCGCGCCGGCAGTTCATCGAGGACAACGCTCGGCTCGTGTCCAACCTGGACGTGTAGGCGATGTCCTCGATCGACATGCTCGGAGGCGGCAACTGGGAGCCGCGCGCGCTCGAGGACGAGATGCGCTCGGCGTACCTCGACTACGCGATGTCGGTCATCGTTGGGCGCGCGCTGCCCGACGTGCGCGACGGGCTCAAGCCGGTTCACCGGCGCGTGCTGTTCTCGATGTCCGAGAACGGGCTCGGGCCGACGCGTCCTTACCGTAAGTGCGCGTCGATCGTCGGCGACGTGATGGGCAACTACCACCCGCACGGCGACTCGGCGATCTACGACGCGCTCGTGCGCCTCGCCCAGGACTTCTCGATGCGCTACGAGCTCGTCGACGGCCAGGGCAACTTCGGCTCGATCGACGACGACCCGCCAGCCGCCATGCGCTACTGCGTCGTCGGCGACACCCGGATCGCGACGCCCGGCGGGACCGTGCGCATCGCCGACCTCGCCGAGGGCATGGCTCCTGACAGCGAGCGCGACGTCGACCTGCTCGTGCACGACCGCCTCGGCCGGCCCGTGCGGGCCTCGAAGATCTTTCACTCCGGCGACCACCCGACGCTGCGCCTGCGCACGCGCGAGGGCTACGCGCTCACCGGCACGCAGAACCATCCCGTGCTGTGCCTCGTCGACCTGCTCGGCGTCCCGCTGCTGCTCTGGAAGCGGCTCGATGAGATCTCGCCCGGCGACCGCGTGCTCGTCTCGCGAACGCCGCGAGCGCCGGCCGGCGAGCTCGACGCCGACGAGCGCGACCTCGCCGTGCTGCTCGGCGCCTTCGTGGCCGAGGGCTTCGCCGGCGAGCGCCGGGCCGGCTTCAACAACGTCGACCACGAGTACTTCGACCGCGTGCTGGCCGCCTACGACCGGCAGGTGGGCGGACCGCGCTACGTCTACGAGCGCACGATCCGCTCCGGGAGCCGGCTGCGCGAGCTCGACGTCCAGGACCTGACGAGCTTTGTCGCCTCGCCGCTGGCCTGCGTGGTCGGCCGCGCCAGCCGGGACAAGCACGTGCCCGAGCGCGTGTGGCGCGGGTCACCGGCGTTCAAGCGCGCGTTCCTGCAGGCGCTGTTCACGGGCGACGGATCGTCGTCGCTGCTGCCGCGCAGCACGATCCAGGTCTCGTACTCGACCTACAGCGGGCGCCTCGCTCGCGAGCTGCAGCGACTGCTGCTCGAGTTCGGCGTGATCAGCCGCCTGTGCGGACCGATGGGGCGCGGCGAGCACAAGCTCGTCATCACGAACCGGCGCGATGCGCGGCTGTTCGCCGAGCGGATCGGCTTTCTCGGCGCCAAGCAGCGCAAGCTGCGCCGTGACCTCGCCACGATCCCGGCGACGAGCCGTGCGCTGAGCGGCGACCACGTGCCGTTCATCGCGCCGTACATCCGCGCGGCGACCGGCGGGCGCTGGATCGAGCGCGACTGGCTGCGCAAGCACAATCTCGACCGCATCGAGCGCTGGGAGCGCGACGGCGTCGCGATCATGGAGCGGATCGCGTGCGAGGAGACGCGCCGCGTCGTCGAACCGCTCGTCACCGGCGACTACTACTACGCCGTCATAGCGACAGTCGAGGACGCCGGCGTGGCGCCGGTGTACTCGCTGCGCGTCGACAGCGACGACCACTCCTTCCTGAGCGACGGCTTCGTCAGCCACAACACCGAGGCCCGCCTCGACCGCATGGCGATGGAGATGCTGCGCGACCTCGACGCCGACACCGTCGACTTCGTGCCCAACTACGACGGGCGCAAGCAGGAGCCCGTCGTGCTGCCCGCGCGCTTCCCGAACCTGCTCGTCAACGGCTCGTCGGGGATCGCGGTCGGGATGGCGACGAACATCCCGCCGCACAACCTGCGCGAGGTCGTCGACGCCGTCGTGGCGTTCATCGACGACCCGGCGATCGAGACCGCCGCGCTGATGCGCCACCTGCCCGGGCCCGACTTCCCGACCGGCGGCATCATCCTCGGCCGGCAGGGCATCCTCGAGGCCTACGAGAGCGGCCGCGGGCGCGTGCGCGTGCGCGGCAAGGCGCACAGCGAGGACGTGGGTCGCGGGCGGGAGGCGCTGATCGTCACCGAGCTTCCCTACGCCGTGAAGAAGGGCGGCGACAGCGGCCTGGTGATGAAGATCGCCGAGCTCGTCCGCGAGCGGAAGATCAGCGGGATCGCCGACCTCGAGGACCACTCCTCCGAGCGCGGCGGGATGCGCGTCGTCATCACGCTCAAGCGCGACGAGATCCCCGACGTCGTCCTCAACCAGCTCTACAAGCACACGCCGCTGCAGACGACGTTCGGCGTCAACATGGTCGCGCTCGTCGACGGCGTGCCGCGCACGCTGTCGCTGCGCGAGGTCATCAAGCACTACGTCCACCACCAGCGCGAGGTCGTGGTGCGGCGCACGACGCATGAGCTGGGCGTCCTCGAGCGCCGCGTGCATGTGCTCGAGGGGCTGCTCATCGCGCTGGAGAACCTCGACGCGATCATCGAGCTCATCCGCGCCTCGCGCGACCGCGAGAGCGCGCGCGGCGAGCTCGTCGACCGCTTCGGGCTGACCGCGATCCAGGCCTCGGCGATCCTCGACCTGCGCCTGTCGCAGCTGACGGCGCTCGAGGCCGGCGGGATCCGCACCGAGCACGACGACAAGGTCGAGCGGATCGGCGAGCTGCGCGAGATCCTCGGTGACGAGAGCCGCGTCTACGCGCTCATCCGTGAGGAGCTCGAGGAGATCGCCGAGCGCTTCGGCGACGATCGCCGCACGCTGATCACCGACTCGGAGGACGAGATCGGGATCGAGGACCTGATCCCCGAGCAGCAGATGGTCATCACGATCACGAAGTCCGGCTACATCAAGTCGCTGCCGCTGGCGACCTATCGCGCCCAGCAGCGCGGCGGGCGCGGCGTGGCCGGGATGGACATGAAGGACGGCGACTACATCGAGCACCTCTTCGTGACCGCCTCGCACGACTACCTGCTGTTCTTCTCCAACCGCGGCAAGGTCTACCGCTCGAAGGTCTACGAGCTGCCCGAGGCGTCGCGGACGGCCAAGGGGCGCGCGCTCGTCAACGTCCTGCCGCTGCGCGAGGGGGAGCGGATCCAGTCGGTGCTGTCGACGCGCGACTTCACCGAGGGGCGCTACGTCTGCTTCGCGACGAGGCGCGGCCTGGTCAAGAAGACCGAACTGGTCGCCTACAACACGCCGATCAAGGCCGACGGCATCATCGCGATCAACATCCGCGACGACGACGAGCTCGTCAGCGTGCGGCGCACCAGCGGCGAGGACGACATCCTCATGGTGTCGCGCAAGGGCCAGGCCGTGCGCTTCAACGAGTCCGACGTGCGCGCGATGGGGCGCGACACGTCGGGCGTGCGCGGGATGAACGTCGACCAGCCCGACAACGAGGTGCTCGTCATGGACGTCGCCCGCGACGACCAGGAGCTGCTCGTCGTCACCGAGAACGGCTACGGCAAGCGCACCTCGATCGCCGAGTACCGCAAGACCAAGCGCGGCGCGATGGGCGTCGGCACGATCAAGCTCACCGACGCCAAGGGCGCGCTCGCCGGCGCGCTCGTCGTACGCGAGCACGAGGAGCTCGTCTTCATCTCCCAGAGCGGGATGGTGCAGCGCACGGCCGTGCGCGGCATCAGCCGCTACGGGCGCCTGGCACAGGGCGTGCGGCTGATGAACATGAAGGAGGACGACACCGTCTCGGCGGTCGCGCTGATCGTCGAGTCCGCCAACGGCGACGGCAACCTCGACGGCGCGGCCGCCGCTCCGCCCGGCGACGGCGCGGCGCCGGCGGCGCCCTGACCCTCGCGCCCGTGCGCGAGACTCAGGCGATGGCGCAGGCGCTGACGTTCGCCGCCCACCCCGACGGCTACGAGCTGCGTCGCGGCGACGAGGTGCTCGGGCGCGTCGGGCCGGCGACCGAGCCCACGGCGCGCGCCGAGGCCGGCGGCGCGGACTGGCAGCTCGCCGTCGAGGGCGAGCGCGACGTGCCCGGCGGCACGTGGCAGGTCGTCGCGCGCGACGCCGGCGGCGAGCCGGTCGCGCGCTACTACCACGGCAGCATGCGCGGCGGGCGCGTCCGTCTCCCCGGCGGGGGAACGGGGTCGCTGCGCCGCGATCTCGGCGTGTCGGGGGAGTGGCGCTTTCGCCTGCCCGACGCGGCCGTCGCGATCCACCCGACCGGCGACGCCGCCGCGCCGGCGCTCGATCTGCGATTCGTGCCGGGCAGCGCGGAGGTGCCGGCGCTCGTGCTCCTGCTCGTGTGCTGGTGCGTGATGACGCAGGAGACGGTCGGGCCGGCGCGGCACGGCTGAGCGCCGACGGCGCTGCGCGGCTTCGACGACCTGCAGACAACTTCGTCTCCGGCGTCCGCTACGCTGTTGCGACCAGAGAAAGGAGGTGGTCCGAATCAGCTCAAGTTCTTGCGGGACCCTGGAGGTGACCGGCCGCTAGGTCGGAAGGCTGGCTCCGCCCAGCGAATCCAAACCGGGCCACCCTCGAGCGGGACGCCGGACTGGTCCCACCGGCTTGCGCGCACGCGCAAGGTTCCAGCTCGGGCTCGAAGTCCAGTCAGAAGTGGCGAAGGGCGCCGTGACCGCGGCGCCCTTCGTCGTTCGAGAAGCGGCCGTGGCCCTACGGGGGCTCCGCCGCCGGATCGAGCACGTCGGCGAGCTGCCGTCGCGTCCCGATGCGGAGCTTGCCGTCATCGCCGTCTGCACCCGGGTGCCGCCGCACGCGCACGTACCCCTGCCACCACGAGCGCGAGGCTAGCGGCTCTCGGCCACCACGGAAAAGACCGGTAGCGACTACCGGTGCAAACGCCGACGGATGCGCAGAGGATCGCCGCATGGACCGTTCCGGCACGGCGCGGGCGATGCTCGAGGTCGAGATGGCGAGCCGGCCGATCAGCGGGACCTTCGCGCCCGCCGACGGCGGCGAGCGGCGCCCGTTCACCGGCTGGATCGAGCTGACGGGGGCGATCGAGTCCCTGCGGACCGCGACGCCGCTGCGCCGGACGCGCACGCGGACGGTCACCGACGACGCTGCCATCCCCGACACGAAGGCATCACCATGAGACATGCC
>DASZOA010000521.1:0-11604 GCA_035551055.1 Solirubrobacteraceae bacterium | reverse complement strand
GACGATGTCGGTCAGCGCGCCGGTGATGTCGCCGGGCGCGAGCAGCGCCAGCGCCTGCTCGATCGCGCCGACGCGGGTGGTCAGGGCCGCCAGGTCGCCCGCCAGGTTGCTGACGGTGCCGCCGAGGTTGAGCAGGTCGGTCTGCAGGCCGGCCAGCGCCTGGAGCATCCCCGCGAGGCTCGCCTCGACCGCGTCGAGGCGGTTCTCGACGGTCTGCGTGCGGGCCAGCAGGCCGCTGAGCGTCGCGTGCAGGCCGGCGAGGTCGCCGTCGAGGGCGTCGATCCGCGCGGCGAGCTCGCTGCGCACGCTCTCCAGCGCGGCGTTGAGCGCCGCGACCTGCGCCTTGAGGGCGTTGAGGTCGATCCGCAGCGCCGCGAGGTCGGCGCGGAGCCCGGCGACGTCGGCGCGCAGCGAGGACAGACCCAGCGCCGTCTGGCTGGAGAGGTCACGCACGCGGGCCTGCAGGCTTGCGAGATCCCTGCGCGTCTGGGCGACGATGGACTCCAGCTCCTCGGTCGACAGCGTCTTCGACCGCCGGTAGACGTCGATGCGCTTCATCGCGATCCGGGTGTAGACGGCCTTGCGCGTGGAGCGCGAGATCCGCGTCCGGCCCTTCCAGCGGTCGCCGAGCCGCAGCTGCCCCGGCAGCACCCGGCCCTCGGGCGTGGCGACGAGCCGCCGCCGCGGGACGATCACGACGCCGACCGGCGAGGCCAGCCCGGCTCGCTTGGCCGATTGCTTGGTGATGAGCACCGGGACCGCCGACTTCGACGGGCTGGCGACGTAGGGCGAGCCGACGACGGTGCCCTTGAGCTGGACGGTCTTGGCCCCGCGCTTGGGGCTCTTGGCTTCGGCTGCGGTGGCGGGCAGCGCGAGCAGCAGCACGGCGGTGATCAGTGCAGGGAGACGAGGCATGCGCGGGTGATCGCCCCGACCGCGGCCGTCTTGAGCGACGCCCTCGTCGATCCGTCCAGTGCGGGCCTTCGCCCACGGGCCGGCCGCTTCTAGACTGCCCGCGATGGTCACCTGCGCGCGCGTGAGCGTGCGGCCCGCACTTCGGGCGGACTTCCCTGCCCTGGCGGAGGTTCTCGCTCGCGCCTTCTACGACGACCCGGTGACGGCGTGGTTCTATCCCGACGATGCGCGGCGGATGCGCCACGCGCGCCGCTTCTTCGCGATCCGCCTGCGCCAGCTCGCCGTGCACGGCCTGATCTTCACGACCTCCGAGCGCGCTGGCGCGGCGCTCTGGGCGCCGCCCGGTCACTGGCGCGAGAGCCTGCGCCAGTCGCTCATGCAGCTGCCGATGCTGCCGGTCCTGCTACCGCGGATCGTGCGTGCGACGCATGCCGTCCGCGAGATCGAGCGCCATCATCCGCCCGAGCCGCACTTCTACCTGTCGGTGCTCGGCACCGATCCGCAGCAGCAGGGCGGAGGCATCGGCTCCGCCCTGCTGGCTCCGGTTCTGCAGCGGTGTGATGCGACGGGTATGGCGGCCTACCTCGAGTCCTCGAAGGAGAGCAACGTCTCCTTCTACGCCCGCCACGGCTTCGCCGTGAGGGAGCGCATCGAGCTGCCCGAGGGGCCGCCGCTGTGGCTCATGTGGCGGGAGCCGCCTGGCCGCCGAGCAGGCCGCCCAGGAGGTTCTCGATCAGGCCGGTGACGCTGCCGACGATGCCGGCGATCCCGCCGGTCGCGGGGGTCGAGCCACCGCTGCCCGAGCCGCCGCCGAAGAGGCCGCCGAGCAGGCTGTCGAGCATGCCGCCGAGGTTGCCCGGCAGGCTCTGCGAGCCGCCGCCGAGGATGCCGTCGAGCAGGCCGCCGAGACCGAGCAGACCACCCGCGGACGACGTGCCGCCCACGAACGGCAGCGAGGCGAGGATCGTGTCGATCAGGCCGGTGACGGTGGTCAGCACCGTCGGGACGATCGTGCCGACGGTCGAGGTGACCATGTCGAGGATCTGCGTGAGCGGGCCCTGCACGGCCGTCGGCAGCAGGGGGACGATCGACTTCACGATGCCGAACGCCTGGTCCATGATCCCGGTCGCCATGCTCATGGCCTGGCTGACGATGCCGGCGATGGTGCTCGGCAGCGTGCCCGAGCTCAGCGCCTGGTCCATGTTGGCGACCTCGGTCGCGTCGCTGACCGACAGCGCGGCGATGATCGACGCGATCACCGGCTTGGCCTCCGCCGGCACCTGATCGAGCAGCCCCGTCAGGATCTCGACGATCTTCTGCTTGCCGGCGAGGCTCGGCGCGATCGCGTTGGCGACGAGCGCCTGGACCTGCCCGGTGATCTGGTCGACGATCGCGGTGACCGCCTCGACCAGCTGGTCGTACTGTGTGCCCGCGAGCGTCAGCGCCTGCGCGGCGGCGACGCTCTCGGAGGCCGTGTCGGCCGAGCCGGCCATCCGGCGGGCCGTGCGTGATGCGGCGGCCGTCTGCGACCTGGCGATCTTCAGCTGACGCGCGACGGCGTCGGCCCTGCCCACCCGGGCGTAGCGCTTCATGCGCTTGACGGCCTTCGTGGCCTTCTTGACGTTCACCTGGACGGTGGCGTTCGACGAGGCCTTCGACGAGGACTTGGCCGAGGCGGCGGCAGGAGCTGCCACCAGCACGGCAAGCGTCGCCACGGCGGCGACGATACGACGGGAATGAGACATAGGTGCCCTTTCGGCAACTGGGCGGCCTGCAGGAGGCCCCTGGTTTTGCGCGCCCGCCTCGCGACGGGGTTGCCCTTTCGTGTTCCGGCTGCCCCTGACACGCCTGGGGCCCCTGCTTGTGATGCGGTACTTCGAATCCGTTCCGAGTTGGCGCGTCGACGCTCTCCCTAGCGGCGACCGAACAGCCTCTGAAGCAGCGCGTCGACCCCGCCGAGCAGCGACTGCGCGGGGGCCAGCACGTTGGAGACCGGCCCGCTGCTCGTCGCCGACGGCGCCGATGCGGCCGCGTCGACCGGCAGCTGCAGGCCCAGCGATGCGAGGATCCGGTCGATCGTCGGGCTCAGCGAGCCGAGCGCGCTGCGGATCATCGAGCTCGCGGTCGCCAGCGCGCCGCGCGCGCCCGACGCGGCGACGGTCTGCGCGTTTTGCAGCACGGCCTGCACCCGCTCGCGCACGCGCTGCAGCCCGTCGATCGCGACCTGCTGGGACGTCCTGGCCGGGGCCGGCGCCTGCTGGGGCGCCGCTGGCGTGCGCGCTGCGGCGGGCGCCGGCGCGACGGCGGGCGCGGCCGGCGCGAGGGCCGGCGCGCTCGGGCGCGGCGCGTCGCGGGCGGCGGAGGCGCTCTCGGAGCCGCCGAGGGCTCGCAGTCGGGCGGCGCGCGCCCGTCGCGCGGCGCGGGCGCGGCGCGCCGCGGCGGCCTGCGCGTCGGCGCGCGCGCTCAGGGCGCCGTCGCGCGGGGAGATCGCTGCGGGTGCGCGCCGGGCGTCGGACGTCGCCGCGCGCGAGTGCGGCGCGCGGGCGTCGGGTCCGGCCACCTTGGGAAGCTCGACGGCGGCGGTGCCGCTCGTCGCGCCCACCGCGGCGACCGCCAGCCCCTTGACGCCGGCGGGCAGGCCGGCCCAGCCCAGGCCGCCGCCGACCGCGGTCGCTCCTCCGGCCCCGGCCGCGACGAGCGCGCCGCCCCCGCCGCCGCCGAGTCCGAGCAGGCCGAGCGCGCCGGCGCCGCCGAGCCACGGCCCGAGCGCGTGCAGGTCGGTCTGGCGCGTGCCCATCGCGCGCTCGAACGTCGCGCAGTCGTCGCAGGCGCGCAGGTGCGCGCGCACGCCGCGCGCGCGCAGGCGGCGGCGGTCGCCGTCCGACAGCGAGCGGCGGACGGTGACGCACTCGGTCGCGCGGCCGTTGACGGCGTCGTGCAGGCCGGTGCGGGCGTCGAAGACCGCGCGCCGCGCCGCGTCGTTGGAGATCCCGAGGGCGGCGCCGATCTCGTCGTAGCTCAGGCCGCTGAGCTCGCGCATGACGAGCGCCCCGCGCTGGCGGTCGGGCAGCATCCGCAGGTCGTCGACGAGCTGGGCCAGGCGGGTGCGCTGCTCGGCGTCGACGTCGGGGCCGGGCACGGTGAGCAGCGTCGCCGAATCGGCATCGGCGTTGGCGACCGGCTGGCGCCGACGGACGATGTTGATCGCCTCGTTGTGGGCGATGCGGTACAGCCACGGGCGCAGCGGGCGGCCGGGCTCGCGCCGCGGCAGGGCGCGCAGCGCGTTCTCCAGCGCGCTCTGCGTCGCGTCGCGCGCGTCCTCGGCGTCGAGCAGGATCGAGCGGCAGTAGCCCAGCAGCGCGCCGTAGTAGCGCTCGTAGAGCGCGGAGAAGGCGGCGTCGCTGCCGGCCGCGGCACGGCTGGCGAGCGCCTCGTCGCCCATCCGCGACCACGCGACGATGCGCGGTGCTCGGGGGGCGAGGAGGGCGCTGGCCTGCATCCTGCCGCCCGTATCGGCAGCCGCAGACGCACCTTTGAGCCCGCGTACTCTTCGCCGGCATGCCCGTCCACGCGTCGATCGGCTCGAACGTCGGCTCGTTCTTCGACGCCGTCGGCTCGTTCTTCGACAGCCTGTCGCGGATCGGCTGGGCGTCCCTGCTGCTCGGGGCGCTCGCGTTCGTGCTGTATCTGACGCTGCGCTCGCGCGCGTTCTTTCACACGCTGCGCGCCGCCTACCCGACCGAGCCGATCCGGTTTCGCCGCATCTGGGGCGCGTACATCGCCGCCTACGGCTTCAACAACGTCATCCCGGCGCGTGGCGGCGACATCGTCAAGCTGTTTCTCGTCAAGCGCTCGATCCCGAACGCGACCTACCCCGCGGTCGCCGCCGCGATCTGCGTGGAGGCGATCTTCGACGGCTTCATGGCGATCTTCATCCTCGCCTTCGCGTTCAGCCAGGGCGTGTTTCCCAAGCCGCCGGACTTCGCCAAGCTCGACGCGTTCGACCTGTCGTTCTTCGCCGCCCATCCGAAGTTCACGCTGTTCGTGCTGACGGTGCTGGCGATCGCGGTGCTCGTCGGCTTCGCGGTGCTCTCGCAGCGCGTCAAGGCCTTCTGGGCGCGGGTGCGCCAGGGGCTGACGATCCTCTTCGACCGCCGGCGCTACCTGCGCGAGGTCTTCGCCTGGCAGTTTGCCGGGTGGTGCTTTCGCTTCACGGCGTTCTGGTTTCTGCTCGAAGCGTTCAACGTCGGCGGCTCGGTGCGCAACGTGCTGCTCGTGCTCGGCGTCAACGCGGTCGCGGCGGTCGTGCCGTTCACGCCCGGCGGCGCCGGCGTGCAGCAGGCGCTGCTCGTCAGGGTCTTCAGCGGGACGGCATCGGGCGCGACCGTCGCCGCCTACTCCGTCGGCCAGCAGATCGTGATCGCCACGACGACGCTGGCGACCGGCTTCGTCGCGCTCGTCTCGATCTTCCGGATCCGCTCGTTCAAGGAGGCGGCGCGGCTCGGCCGGCAGGAGCGCGAGGCCGAGCGGGCGGCCGAGCGCGAAGCGGCGCGCGGCGCCTACTGAAGGCCCGAGCGCGCCTCGCGCACGAGCGCGACCGCGTCGGGAAAGACGGTCGCCATCACCGCGCGGATCTGCTCGGCCTGCTGCTCGACCGTGCCCTGGATGTTGACCCGGTTGATCGCCGCGACGGTCAGCTCGACGGCGAGCTTGATCGCGTTGTCGGCCCACGCCAGGCCCTGCTGGGCCTGGATGTGCTCGGCGAACTCCGCCATCCGCCGGCTCAGCTCCTCCGGGTCGCCGAACAGTCCTCCGAAACCTTCCATCGGTGAAGCGTAGCTGGGTAGCCTCGCGGGCATGTCGCACATCGAGGGCGCCGGCGTCGCGCTGCACTACGACGAGCGCGGCGAGGGTCCGCCCGTGCTCGTCGTGCACGCGATGGCCTCCCGCGCGGCGGACTGGGCGCCGGCGCTCGACGAGCTGGCGGCGGCCGGGGCGCGCGCGATCGCCTACGACCGCCGCGGCTACGGCTCCAGCGGCGCACCGCAGCCCTATGTGGCGACGACCGTGCAGGAGCAGTCGCAGGACGCGGCGGCGCTGCTCGGCGGCCTCGGCGCCGCGCCGGCGCTGCTCGCCGGCGAGGGCTTCGGCGCGCTCGTCGTGCTCGAGCTGCTCGTGCGCCGGCCCGAGCTCGCGCGCGCCGCGGTGCTCGTCGACCCGCCGCTGCACGCGTTCGTCCCCGAGGCGACGCACGCGCTCGCCGCCGAGCGCGAGCTGCTCGAGGACGCCCTGCGCGAGGGCGGGCCGGCGGCGGCGGTCCGGGCCTGGCTCGGCGACGAGCGCGACCCGGCGCGCGCCGAGCGGGCGGCCGCGGACCGGCTGGGCTTCTTCGCCGACTACGCCGGGCAGGCGAGCTGGTCGCCGTCGCGCCGCGAGCTGCGCGCGATCGGCGTCCCGGTCGCCGTCGTCACCGGGCCGCGGACACCCGCGCACGTCGTCGCGGCGGCCGACGCCGTCGCGGCGCTGCTGCCGCGCGCGCTGCGCTCGCGCGACGGCGACGTCGTGGCCGCCGTGCGCTCGCTCATCTAGGCGATCCGGCGCGCCGCGCCACGACCGCCACCGTCCCGCCGCGGCGGGCGAGCGCGAACGCCGCCTCCGCCGCCACGGCGATCGGTGCCAGCGGCAGCGCGGCCGCCGTCACGAGCGCGTCGCGGCTGCGCAGCGGGGCGTTTCGCTTCAGCGCGTGGTACAGCCACGACGGCGTCCGCGTCGCGCGGCTGACGAGCGACTGCCACAGCCCGAACGGGTTGTGCTCGGCGAGCAGGTGGTGGGTCGTCACCGGCTGCAGGTCGTGGCGGCGCAGCAGCGCGTGCAGCCCGGCGACCGTGAAGTGGGTGCGGTGGCGCGGGACGTCGAGGTGATACCAGCGCGCCCCGCCGATCAGCGCCTGCGCGCTGGCGAGGTTCGGCACGCCGACGAGCAGCAGCCCGCCGGGACGCAGCCAGGCGGCGATCCGCGCGAGCGCCGGGGCCGGCTCGTCGAGGTGCTCGAGCACGTGCCAGAGCGTGGCGGCGTCGAGCGAGCCGGATTCGACGGCGGCGTCGTCGACGCTTGCCTGCTGCAGCGGCACGGCGAGCGCGCGCGCGGCGGCGCTGCCGCGCAGCGAGGGCTCGATGCCGGCGGCGTCCCAGCCCGCCGCCAGCGCGTGGGCGACGAACCGCCCGCGGCCGGCGCCGATGTCGAGCAGCCGCCCGGGCGGTCGCGCGCCGGCGCGCGCGAGCAGCGCCAGGCGGTGGCGGTCGAACGCGCGCAGCAGCGGCGCCGCGAGGTGCGCGCCGCGCGGCGGCCCGCCGCCGTAGGCGCCCTGCTCGTGCGCCCGGCTCGGCGCGGGCGCGAGCGTCACCGCGCTGGCGCAGGCCGAGCAGCGCGCGAGCTCGTAGTCACCGGGCAGCGCGGGATCGGAGCCGGGCACGATGCGCCAGGCGACGAGCGGCCCGTCGCCGCACGCCGGGCACGTCTGCGTCATCCACCCCTGTCGTGGAAGTAGAACCCCGGCAGCGCCGCGCGCGTGATCTGTGCGGTCATGTGCGCGGCGAGCTCGAGGTCGCCGGTGCGCACCGCGCGGTCGTCGAGCGTGACGATCCCCGTCAGGCGGCCGCCGTCGAGGATCGGCAGGCGCCGGATCCCGTGGCGCACCATGCGCTCGGCGGCCTCCTCGACGTCCATCCCCGGCTCGGCGGTGACGACCGGCGCCGAGGCGTGCGCGGAAACGGGGTCGGCCGGATCGCGGCCATCGGTGAGCGCGCCGAGCGCGAGGTCGCGGTCGGTCACGAAACCCGCGAGCGCCCCGCTGTGCTCGTCAACGAGCACGACCGATCCGACGTTGCGCTCGCGCATGAGCTCGGCGACCTGGCGGCACGAGGCCGACGGCGGGGCGCTGACGACGCCCTCGGTCATGACGTCACGGATCTCCACGACCGGAACATACACTTGCGCGGTGGCCGCCACGCAGCAGGAGACGCTCGCCGAGGAGGCCGCCGCCCCTGAGCAGACGCTCGCCGAGGAGGCGCGCCGTCGCCCGAAGGCCGGGGCCGCGGCGATCGCGGCCGGCGTCCTGACGCTCGCCGGGGCGCTGACGATCCTCGCCGAAGGCCGGGACTTTCCGACCGCGAGCCTCGTCGACGCGCTCGACGCGACGTTCGGCGCCGATCGCCGGGCCGGGCCGGGGATCGTCGCGCGCAAGGTCCTGTACCTCGACGAGCATCTCGTGCTGACGATCGCCAGCCGGCTCGTCCCGGCGATCGCCGCCGCGCTCGCCGCCGTCGCGATGGTGTTCCTGTACCTGTCGACGAAGGCCCGCAATCCGCAGGTCGGCAGGGCCGCGCTCGTCGTCGCCGTCTCGGGGGGCGTGCTCACGGTCGTCGCGGCGGTCGCCGGGACGATCTCGCTGGCGGTCGACGTCACGGCGTTCGCCGACTCCGCTGCACGCAGCGAGCAGGCCGCGCGCGACGTGCTCGGCTCGCCCTTCACCCAGGGCGCCCTGCAGCTCACCGCGCTGGGCACGTCGATCGTCGGTCTCGCGATCGTGCTCACCGCGCTGAACGCGATGCGCGTCGGGCTGCTGACGCGCTTCATGGGCGTGCTCGGGATCATCGTCGGCGTCCTGTTCATCCTGCCGCTCGACGGGACGCTGCCGTTCGTGAAGATCTTCTGGCTCGTCGCGCTCGGCGTGCTCCTCCTCGGCCGCTGGCCCGGCGGCGTCCCGCCCGCCTGGGTGACGGGCGAGGCGCAGCCCTGGCCGACGCAGCAGGAGATCCGCGAGCAGCGCCTGGCGCAGCAGGCCGCGCGCGGCGCCGCGGAGCTGGAGCCATCGGAGCGCCGGCCGCGCCGCGGGCGGGCCGAGCCGCCCGAGACGCCGGCGCCCGAGCCGCCGCGGTCCAGGCCGCACTCGTCCTCCAAGAAGAAGAAGAAGCGCAAGCGCCGCTGAGCGGCCAAACCGGCGTCCAGTACGTGCGCGGCTTCGAGCGACCTGCGCCATGGCACCGTGCTCGCGCCAAGTGCTAGCAGCCGCTAGCACCCCTGCTAGCGCCCGCTAGCACTCCCGCATCTGACGAACCGGACAACCGAGCTCTGCGAAACTACTGAGCGGCGACATGGACGAGCGAGCCCGAAGGGATGGCTCGGTGAGGCGCTGCCTGGTCCTGGTCGGAGAAGGCGAGCTCGCCGACGCCACGGACCGTGCCCTGCGCGCACGAGCGCGGGTGGTGCGCCTGCGCAGAGCGAGCGATCGAGACATCGGCAAGGCCCTGGAAGGAGAGCTCGACGGGGTGCTCGTGGTCTCCACCGACGACCACCTGTCGCTGCGCCTCGCCCTCCTCGTCGAGAGCCTGCGGCCCGGGATGCCGATGACCGTGACGATCTTCGGGAGCATCGTCGCTTCGCAGCTTCGCCGCAGGGTCCCCCACGTCCGAGTCGTGTCGATGGGCGACGTCGCGGCTCCCAACTTCGCGGGGCCCTGCCTCGACGCGCGGCTTCTCTCCATCCGGCGCAGGCAGGACGGGTTCTCCGGCGTGCAGGCGACCGAGGACGGGCCGCGGCTGATCCCGCTCGAGCCGGTGGTTCCGAGTCGACCGCAGCGGCTGCTGTCGGCGTTCGTCTCGCTGCTACGCCCGTTCGAGCACAGCGCGCGGGTCCTGACGTTCGGCCTGCTCGGCTTCTTCGCAGTGCTGCTCGTGGACACGGTGGCCATGGCGCTCGTGCTCGGCCACTCGCCGATCGACGCCCTCTACCGGGCCACGAGGATCATCGTCACCGTCGGCCCCAACCCCGCCATCGAGGACGGACCGGCTTGGTTCAAGGTGTTCTCGACCGTGTCGATGCTGGCGGCACTGGCGTTCGTCGCGATGGTGACCGCGGGCATCGTGGAGCGGTTGCTCGACCGGCGCCTGACCACGATCGTCGGGCGCCGGATGGTCCCGCGCAGAGACCACGTCGTCGTGGTCGGCCTCGGTCAGGTCGGGATGCGTCTGTGCCTGCTCCTGCGCGAGCTCGGCGTGCCGGTCGTAGCGATCGACCGGAACCCCGACAACTACAACCTCGCGCGAGCGCAAAGCTACGAGATTCCCACGATCATCGGCGCGGGAGGAAGCCGTTTTCTGCTCGAGCGGCTCTACCTGCAGCGGGCGCGCGCACTGGCGTCGGTCACCGACGACCAGCTGGAGAACCTCTCGGTGGTCGTCGCTGCGCTGGGCATGCGCGAGGACCTCCGGACGGTCCTCAGGACGGGGCGCGGAGACGTCGCCAGCGAGACGCGCTCGCTCTTCGGGCTCGGGACGGTGCGCGACCCCTACAGGATCGCCGGCACGTTGCTGGCCGCCGCCGCGCTGGGCCACGACGTCACCGACGCGTTCATCCACGATCAGACGCCGTACCTGATCACGTCCGACGACAGGATCGAGGCCTTCCCGTCCGAGCCTGACCGGGAAGCTCGTCGCCTCGAAGGCGACGCCGAAGAGCCCCGGCACATACCGAAGGCGTAGCGAGGCGCGGAGCGCTACGGTGCCCGCACGATGACCTACGAGGAAGCCTGCGCCGCGCATTCGTGGCAGGTGCCCGAGCGCTACAACATCGCCGCCGACGTCTGCGACAAGCATCCCCGCGACAAGCTGGCGATGATCCACGAGGATCCCGACGGCAACGTCCGCGAGGTTCACTGGGGCGAGCTGCAGGACATGGCCGGCCGCTTCGCGCTCGCGCTGCTCGAGCGCGGCGTGCAGCGCGGCGACCGCGTCGCGATGCTGCTGCCGCCGACGCCGGAGACCGCCGCCGCGTTCCTCGGCACATGGAAGATCGGCGCGATCCTGCTGTCGATGTCGATCCTCTACGGCGACGAGGGGATCAGCCACCGGCTGAACGACTCCGGGGCCGCGGTCGTCGTCACCAACGGCGCCAACCGCGGCCGCGTCGAGGGGCTCGCGCCGGGCTTCGAGCTCGAGCCCGGCGGCGTCGCCAGCGGGTCCACCGACCACGAGACGCTCGACACCTCCTGCGACGACCCGGCCCAGCTGTACTACACGTCGGGCACGACCGGGCTGGCGAAGGGGATCCTGCACGCGCACCGCTACATCCTCGGCCACGAGGAGTTCGTCTACTGCCACGACGTGCGCGACGGCGAGCGCTTCCACGGCATGGGCGAGTGGGCCTGGGCGGCCGGGATCTGCCCGCTGCTCGGCCCCTGGCGGTACGGTGCCGTCCAGGTCGTGCTGCAGCGCAAGGGCGGTTTCGATCCGCACCAGCAGCTCGCGTTCCTCAGCCGCCACCGCCCGACGAACGTCTTCGCGACGCCGACGGCGATCCGCTCGATGATGGCCATCTCGGACGCCGGCACGCGCTACCCGCAGGACTTCCGCATCGTCTGCTCTGCCGGCGAGCCGCTCAACCCGGAGGCGATCCGCTGGTTTCGCGAGCAGTACGGCGTGACCGTGCTGGACTACTACGGCCTCAGCGAGTCCTATCCGCTCGTCGCCAACTACCCGTTCATGGAGGTCCGCGAGGGCTCGATGGGCAAGCCGATGCCGGGCTGGGACGTCGCGATCCTCGACGAGGACGAGCGGCCCGTGCCGCAGGGCGAGCGCGGCGAGATCTGCCTGCGCGCGCGCTCCAATCCGCACTATCCGCTGGGCTACTGGA
>DASZOA010000520.1:0-12224 GCA_035551055.1 Solirubrobacteraceae bacterium | reverse complement strand
GGGGGGCGAGGCGCGGCGCGCGCTCGCGCCGCCCGTCCCCGAGCTCGAGTGCTGCGCCGACGCGCTGACGCTCTACCGCTCGCACGCCGCCGCGGGCGGCGCGCGCTACGAGCCGCTCGCGCGCGCCGCGCTCCGCTGACGGGCCGTGCCGCGCTGCCGTCGGTCGAGCGGGCGGTACAGTCGGCCGATGCCCTACCGGGAGCACGCTTCGGAACCGGTGCTGGCGCCGTGGCTGGCCTGCGCCTGGGAGCGCGTCGGCGACGGGCCGGTGGTCCGCGTCGTGCCCGACGGCTGCATCGACGTCGTCTGGACGGAGGGCGCCGGCGCGCAGGTCGTCGGCGCGAACACGGTCGCGTTTCGCGTCGCGCTGCCGCGCGGCGCCCGCGTCACCGGCGTGCGGATGCGCCCCGGCGCGGGCGCGGCGCTGCTCGGCGTCGACGCCGCCGCGCTGCGCGACGGGCGCGTCCCGCTCGCCCAGGTCTGGGGCGACGACGGCCGGCGGCTCGAGCAGCAGCTCGACAGCGCCGCGGACCCCGTCGGCGTCCTGCTGGCGGCGCTGCGCGCGCGGGCGCAGCAGGCCGGACCGCCCGACCCGCTCGTGCGCGCCGCCGTGCGACGGCTCGCCGATCCGCGAGCGCGCGTCGAGGCGGTCGCGCGCGAGCTCGACGTCAGCGCGCGCCAGCTGCGCCGCCGCTTCGAGGCCGCCGTCGGGTACGGCCCGAAGCGACTGGCGCGGGTGCTGCGCCTGGAGCGCGCGCTCGCGGCCGCGCGCGGGGGAGAGCAGCTCGCGCAGGCCGCCGCCGGCGCCGGCTACGCCGACCAGGCGCACTTCGCCCACGACTGCCGCGCGCTCGCCGGGGCGCCGCCGTCGGCGCTGCTCGGCTCGCGGTAGCCGTCCCGAGTGCAGGCGGTCGCTCGGCCGGCGCGCATCGCGCGCCCGTCGTCGGACCCCTACTCGGCGCTGCCCTCCAGGTGCACCTCGTAGTACTCGTTCTCGCTGTAGTCGCCGACGACCGACTCGACGAGGTCGCGGACTGCGTCGACGGAAGGACCCTCCCAGATGCAGATGCCCGTCGAGTGGTCGGGCGTCGCGGAGCGAACCGGGAGCCCGAAGCCCTCCGGCAACCCGGCTTCCAGAGCCTTCTCCTCGGCCTGCTCGAATGCCTCCGGGTCCGAGATGCGAT
This sequence comes from Solirubrobacteraceae bacterium, assembly GCA_035551055.1. GTDB lineage: Bacteria > Actinomycetota > Thermoleophilia > Solirubrobacterales > Solirubrobacteraceae > CADCVQ01. The sequence goes on along the minus strand of DASZOA010000520.1, from coordinate 11,040 downwards.
GGATCACGCCCACGTGCATGAAGTTCCTCCTGTGATCGGTGGTCCTGGCGAGCCTAGGCAACGGCCGATTTCTCCAAGACGGCGGCCGCGGGATGCGCGAGCATGAGGCCCGTGGCGGTCAGCGAGCTGCAGACGATCCCCAACGTCGGACCCGCGGTGGCGCGCATGCTCGCGCGCCTGGAGGTCGCGAACGTCGACGAGCTGCGCGGCCGCGATCCGCACGAGCTCTTCGAGCGCCTCTGCGCGCTCGACGGGCAGCGCCACGACCCCTGCCTGCTCGACACGTTCGTGGCGGCCGTCGACTTCGCCAACGGTACGCCGCCGCGCCCGTGGTGGGAGTACAGCCGCGAGCGCAAGGCGCGCGCCCGTGGCTGATCCGATGCTGCTCGGCTGGGTGATCGTCTACGTCGACGACCCGCCCGCGGCGCGCGAGTTCTACACGACCGCGTTCGGGCTGCAGGGCGGCTTCGTCGCGCCGTCGGGCACGTACGCCGAGCTCGACACGGGCACGACGAAGCTCGCCTTCGCCGCCTACTCGCTCGCCGAGCAGAACTTCGCCGGCGGCGTGCGCCGCGCGGCGAACGAGGACGACCGGCCGCCGAACGTCGAGCTCGCGCTGGTCGCCGACGACGTGGACGGCGCGTACGCGCGGGCGCTCGAGGCCGGATGCTCGTCGCTGGCGGCACCCGCCGACCAGTCGCACGGCCAGCGCGTCGCCTGGGTGCGCGATCCCTTCGGGACGCTGCTGGAGCTCGCCACGCCGCTGTAGGCGCGGATCGCGCACCTGGCGCGTCACAACGCGCCGCTTGCGGAGTCGCGGAGCGATGCAGCAGCTCCCGGCGTGCGCTCGGTGACGACGAGCTGCGCTGCGTCCGGGTCTCGTCCGAGGAACCCCCCGGGGCGGATGGCAAATCTGCCGCGCATGACGCTGCATATTCGCCATTCGCCGCGCTGATCGACGTCCCCGGACCGCCACCCGTCCGCTCCTCACGCGAAGAGCCTGCGCAGAGTCCTGACAGAGCCGTGTTGAGCCGTCACAGGCGGCCCGCCTACCGTGGCGATTCCGTCCGATCCGGCCCGTACCGTGCGCTGTTCATCCGGCGCAGAAAGGCTTCCCCAGCACCCATGGCTCTCACCGACAACGAGAAGGCCGCGAAGGCACGCAACGACGCTCTGCAGGGCGCGCTCACCCAGATCGAGCGCGAGTTCGGCAAGGGAACGGTCATGCGCATGGGCGACGAGGGCGCGCAGGTGAAGGTCAACGCGATCCCGACGGGCGCGCTGTCGCTCGACCTCGCGCTCGGGATCGGCGGGATGCCGCGCGGGCGGATCGTCGAGCTCTTCGGCCCGGAGTCCTCGGGCAAGACGACACTCGTCTACCACGTCCTGGCCGAGGCGCAGAAGCTCGGCGGCGTCTGCGCGTTCATCGACGCCGAGCACGCGATGGACCCGCTCTACGCGCGCGAGATCGGCGTCGACATCGACGAGCTGCTCGTCTCCCAGCCCGACTACGGCGAGCAGGCGCTGGAGGTCTGCGACATGCTCGTGCGCTCCGGCGCGGTCGACGTCGTCGCGGTCGACTCCGTCGCCGCACTGACGCCGCGCTCGGAGCTCGAAGGGCAGATGGGGGACGCGACCGTCGGCCTGCAGGCGCGGATGATGAGCCAGGCGATGCGCAAGCTCGCCGGCAACCTCAACCGCACCCAGACGCTCTGTCTCTTCACGAACCAGATCCGCGAGAAGGTCGGCGTGATGTTCGGCTCCCCCGAGACTCAGCCCGGTGGCCGCGCGCTGAAGTTCTACTCGTCCCAGCGCCTGGACATCCGCCGCATCGAGACGCTCAAGGACGGGACGGAGGCGGTCGGCAACCGTGTGCGCGTGAAGGTCGTCAAGAACAAGGTCGCGGCGCCGTTTCGCCAGGCCGAGTTCGATATCGAGTTCGGCAAGGGGATCTCGACCTCGGGCTGCCTGCTGGACCTGGGCCTCGAGCACAACGTCGTCGGCAAGTCCGGCTCGTTCTTCTCCTACGGCCCCGAGCGCCTCGGGCAGGGGCGCAGCAACGCCAAGTCGTTCCTCGACGAACACCAGGAGATCGCCAAGGAGATCGAGGCCAAGGTCTACGCCGCGCTCGGCCTCGGGCAGGACCTCGTGGCGCCGATCGACCGCGAAGAGGACGTCGCGCCGCCCCCGATGCCGCCGGCGATCGAGGCCGCGTAGGGACGGCGGGTGGACGGCGACGAGCGCGCGCTCGAGCTGGCGCTGCGCCAGCTGAGCCGGCGCGACCGCACCGAGGCCGAGCTGCGCCGGTACCTGGCCGGCAAGGAGGTCGCCGAGCCCGCGGCCGACGCCGCGGTTGCCGAACTGCGGCGCATGGGCTACCTCGACGACGCGCGCTACGCGCGCACGTTCGCCGAGGATCGCCGGTCGCTCGACGGCTGGGGCGCCGAGCGGATCGAGCGCCGGCTGCTCGCGCTCGGCGTCGACCGCGGGCTCGTCGCCGAGGCGGTCGGCGCGCGCGACGGCGCCGGCGAGCTGCAGGCGGCCGTCGAGCTGCTGCGGCGGCGCTGGCGTCGCGCACCGGTCGGCGACCGCGAGCGCGAGCGGGCGCTTGCGATGCTCGTGCGCAAGGGCTACGACCTCGAGCTGGCCTACTACGCCGTGCGGGCGTTCGAGCGCACGACCGCGGCCTGACGCCGATGCGCGCGCTGCGGCCACGGCGGTTGCCGCGTGCGGCCACGGCGGTTGCCCCTCGTCCGCGCCGGCCATATCATCCTGCCAGTCAGACCGGGCCCGCTGAGGGCTATCGACGGCAGCAAACCCAGCAATCCCGAACAGCCAGGCAGCTTCGACACGAGGCACAGTCACCAGGGCGTCAAACGCCCGCCACCAACTTCGATCCACTTCAACCACTGAGAGCACGGCGGCGCCCAGCGTTGCCGGCTGCCGCCTGACGCCCGCCCGGTCGGACCCCTGACATCGACGCCGTGCGGCCGGGAGCACCTCCCGGGGCACGGGGAGAGGACCGGGCATACATGGAACTGATCGTTGCGGCGGCGATCCTCGGTGCGGCGATCGTCGGTGCGGTCGTTGTGCGCCGGCGCCACCCGCATGGATCGGTCCCGTCCTCCAGCGCCCGCGACGAGCTCGCCCGGCTGGAGGAGCGCGTCAGGGGTCGCGCCGAGGAGCTCGATCGCCGCGCCCGCGAGCTCGACGACCAGACGCGCGCGCTCGAGGCCGAGCGCGAGCAGCTCGCCCGCCGCCGGCGCGAGCACGAGGCCGCCCTGGAGCGCATCTCGGGGCTGAGCGCCGCGCATGCGAAGGAGCGGCTCATGGCCGAGATCACCGATCAGGTCCGCCGCGAGTGCGTGCGCCACGTGCGCGAGATCGAGGAGGAGACCAAGCGCGACGCCGAGCGGCGCGTTCGGTCGATCCTCTCGGTGGCGATGCAGCGGCTCGCCAGCCGCCACGCCGCCGAGACGACGGTGTCCGTCGTGCAGCTTCCCTCCGACGACATGAAGGGCCGCATCATCGGCCGCGAGGGGCGCAACATCCGCGTCCTGGAGAACCTCACCGGCGTGGACTTCATCATCGACGACACGCCCAACGCGGTCGTGCTGTCGGCCTTCGACGGCGTACGCCGCGAGATCGCGCGCATGACGCTCGAGACCCTGCTCGGCGACGGGCGCATCCACCCGGCCCGCATCGAGGAGGCCTACTACCAGGCGAAGTCCGAGCTCGACGCGAGCATCGTCGAGGCCGGCGAGGACGCCGCCTACCAGTGCAACGTCCAGAGCCTGGACCCCGAGATCATCCGCACGCTCGGGCGCCTGAAGTTCCGCACCAGCTACGGGCAGAACGTGCTCGCGCACTCGATCGAGTGCGCCCAGCTCGCCGCGATGATGGCCGACGAGCTCGGCGCCTCGCCGAAGACCGCGGCGCGGGCGGCGCTGCTGCACGACATCGGCAAGGCCGTCAGCCACGAGATCGAGGGGCCGCACGCGCTCGTCGGCGGCGAGCTGGCGCGCCGCCACGGCGAGTCCGAGGCCGTTGCCCACGCAATGGAGGCCCATCACAACGAGGTCGAGCCGCAGACGATCGAGGCCGTCATCGTCCAGGCCGCCGACGCGCTGTCGGGCGCCCGCCCCGGCGCGCGCGGCGAGTCGCTGGAGTCCTACGTCAAGCGCCTGCGCGCGCTCGAGCAGATCGCTGCGCGCCACGACGGCGTCGAGAAGGCCTACGCGATGCAGGCCGGCCGCGAGATCCGCGTCATCGTCGCGCCGGCGGCCGTCGACGACGGCGCCGCGATGCTGCTGTCGCGCGACATCGCCCGCGAGATCGAGCGCGAGCTCGAGTACCCCGGCCAGATCAAGGTCACGGTGATCCGCGAGTCGCGGGCCGTCGAGTTCGCCAGGTAGCGACCGTCGCCGGACCGGCCGGAGCTACCCTTCAGCGAGGCCATGAAGCGCTATCACGTCACGACGTTCGGCTGCCAGATGAACGAGCACGACTCCGAGCGGATGAAGGGGATGCTCGAGTCGCTCGGCTATGCGGAGGCCTGCGCCGCAGAGGACGCCGACGTCATCCTCTTCAACACCTGCTCGATTCGGGAGAAGGCCGACAGGCGCTTCGTCGCGCACCTGCAGCAGGCCAAAAGCCTCAAGCGGCGCGACCCGGAGCGGATCATCGGCGTGGGCGGCTGCTGGGCGCAGTCGGTCAAGGACGAGGTCTTCGCGCGCTTTCCGTTCGTCGACGTCGCGTTCGGGCCCGGCCAGGTGCACAAGCTCGCCGAGTTCCTGACGTCGGAGTCGCTGACCGCGCAGGGCTTCTTCGAGTTCGAGGGCTTCACCGGCCACCTGCCCGGCAAGCGCGCGCGCGAGTTTCAGGCCTGGGTGCAGATCTCCGCCGGCTGCAACATGGTGTGCTCGTACTGCATCGTGCCCTCGACGCGCGGGCGCGAGGTGTCGCGGCCGCTCGAGGAGCTCGTCGAGGAGGTGCGCGCGCTCGCGTCCGACGGCGTGCGCGAGGTGACGCTGCTCGGTCAGAACGTCAACTCCTACGGGCGCGGCCTGCGGCCCCAGCGGCGCTCGTTCGCCGAGCTGCTGCACGCGATCGACGCGATCGAGGGCATCGACCGCATCCGCTACACGAGCCCGCATCCCTCGGACATGAAGGAGGACGTCGTCCGCGCGCACGCCGAGCTTCCATCGCTGTGCGAGCACATCCACCTGCCGCTGCAGGCGGGCTCCTCGCGGGTCCTGAAGGCGATGCGCCGCACCTACACGCGCGAGCGCTACCTCGACCGCGTCGCGCTCATCCGCGAGCACGTCCCCGACGCGGCGGTCACGACCGACATCATCGTCGGCTTTCCCGGTGAGACCGAGGCGGACTTCGCGCAGACGCTCGAGGTCTGCGAGGAGGTCGGCTACGACGCCGCGTTCACGTTCGTCTTCTCGCCGCGGCGCGGGACCGAGGCGGGCGCGATCACCGAGGGGCTCGTGCCGCACGAGGAGAAGGTCGAGCGCATGCAGCGCCTCGTCGACGTCGTGCAGCGGCGCGCGACCGAGCGCGCGCGGCGCTTCGTCGGGCGCGAGCTCGACGTGCTCGTCGAGGGCACGTCGCGCACCGATCCGTCGCGCCTGCGCGGGCGCACGCGCCACAACAAGACCGCGAACTTCAGCGGGCTCGCCTCCCCCGGCGAGATCGTGCCGGTCGCGATCACCGGCGCGACGAGCCAGACGCTGACCGGCGAGCTGTCGCTGCACCCGACCGCGGCGGCGTTACGCCCCGGCTGAGTCGGGCCGCTCGAGGCGCTCGAGCCGAGCCGCCAGCCGGCGGACCTCCTCGGCGAGGTCGCGCTCGGCCGGCCGGTGGACGAGCTCGAGCTTGATGCCGTCGGGATCGTAGAAGAAGACGGCGTAGTAGCCGGGGGTGTAGTCGTACTCCCGCGGCTCGCTCTCGATCTGCGCTCCCTCGGCGCGCAGCCAGGCGGCGCGCTCGTCGACGGTCGCGCGCGAGTGCGCGCTGAACGCGAGGTGGTGCAGCCCGACGCCGTAGCGGTCGTAGGGCACCGGATGGGCGTCCGACTGCGCCTCGCGCAGGCTCACCGAGCCCATTCCGCCGATCCGCCCCAGGTACAGCACGCGCTCGCCGCGCTCGCCCTCGATCTCGGTCAGGCGCACGTAGCCCAGCGGCTCGAGCAGGCCGCGGTAGAAGGCGAGGCTGCGCTGCAGCGACGTGACGACGAGATCGAGGTGGTCGATCGGGCTCATCGCGCCGGTGATGCTAGGCGAGAACGTCTGCGGCATGTGCGAACATCCGTTCGTGCGGTGGGACAACCTGAGGATCGAGCGGGACGAGGCGACGCGCCTGCCGGGCTACCGCGAGCCCGCGGTCGTGCGGCGCTTCGACGCCCCGGAGGCGCTCGACGTCCGCTTCTACGAGGTCCACGCCAGGTCGGCGCTCAACCGCGTGCCGAAGGCGTCGCGGATGCCGTTTCGCTGGACGATCAACCCGTATCGAGGCTGCACCCATGCCTGCGTGTACTGCCTCGGACCGGCGACGCCGATTCTCATGGCCGACGGACGGCACAAGCCGATCTCAGAGCTCCGGCCCGGGGATGAGATCTACGGCACCGAGCGCCGCGGAGACGACCGGCGCTACGTTCGCACGCGGGTCCTCGCGCACTGGTCGACCGTCAAGCCGGCCTACAGGGTCTGCCTCGAGGACGGGACGGAGCTCATCGCCAGCGCAGACCACCGGTTCCTGACATGCCGGGGCTGGACGTTCGTAAGCGGCGCCGACCAGGGAAGCTCGCGGCGGCCACATCTCACCCCCGGCAACTCGTTGCTCGGCACCGGTGGCTTCGCCGACGGCGGGCGGCACTCCGACGACTACGAGCGCGGGTACCTCTGCGGCACCATCCGCGGCGACGGCTCTCTCGGCTCGTACGTCCATCCCCGTGACTCTCGGCCGGCGAGCGTTCACCGATTCCGCCTCGCGCTGGCCGACGACGATGCGCTCGATCGAGCGGAGCGCTACCTCTTCGCGCACGGGGCGTACACGAGCGCGTCCACGGTCTGCGCCGGTTCGGAGCGCGCGCGGGAGATGCGCGCGGTCAGGACGCAGTCGCGGTCGCAATGCGATCGCGTCCGCGAGCTCATCCGCTGGCCGCTGAACCCGAGCGACGAGTGGCGCAGGGGATTCCTGGCCGGCATCTACGACGCGGAGGGGTCGGGCAGCGGCGTCATCGGCATCGTCAACACCGACGAGACGATCCTTCGTTGGACGGAGGCCTGCATGGATGCGCTCGGGTTCCGCACGACGTTCGACGCGACCGGCGCGGGTCGTGCTCGCGTGCTGCGGCTCGGAGGCGGGCTTCGCGAGCGCCTTCGCTTCTTCCACGTCACCGATCCAGCGATCCGGCGCAAGCTCGACATCGAAGGCACGGCGCTGAAGTCAGACGCTCGGACCTCGGTGGTGTCGATCGAGCCGCTCGGCGCGGCGATGCGCCTGTACGACATCACGACCGGCACCGGAGACTTCATCGCCGACGGTGTGGTCAGCCACAACTGCTTCGCCCGCCCGACGCACACCTATCTCGACTTCGACGCCGGGCGCGACTTCGAGCGCGAGATCGTCGTGAAGGTCAACGCGCCCGAGGTGCTGCGTGCCGAGCTCGCGCGCCCGTCGTGGGCCGGCGAGCACGTCGCGATGGGGACGAACACGGACCCCTACCAGTGGGTCGAGTCGCGCTACCGACTCATGCCGGGTATCTGGGAGGCGCTGCGCGACGCGCGCAACCCGTGCTCGATCCTGACGAAGTCCCCGCTGCTGCTGCGCGACCTCGACGTCATGACGCAGATCGCGGCGGTGACCGACATCCACGCGAACCTGTCGATCCCGACGCTCGACCAGAAGGCGTGGCGGGCGACCGAGCCGCACACACCGCATCCCCGGGCGCGGCTCGAGGCGGTCGCCGAGCTCAACCGCGCCGGGATCCCGACCGGGGTGCTCGTGGCGCCGCTCATGCCGGGCATCAACGACGCCCCCGAGCAGGTCGAGCGGCTGCTCGAGGCCGCGGCGGAGGCCGGCGCGACCGGGATCGGCGGCATCGCGCTGCACCTGCGCGGCGACGTCAAGCAGCTCTTCATGGACTGGCTGCGGACCCACCGGCCCGATCTCGTGGGACGCTACGAGCAGCTCTACGCGCGCGGGGCGTATGCGCCATCCGACGAGCGCAAGCGCCTGGCGGCGCTGCTCCGCCACCCCGCGCTGCCACCGCCCAGCCGCTTTCGCCTGCGCGAGGGGGATGCGGACGCGGCGCCCGCGGCCGGCGAGAGGGATCCGCCGGCGCGAGCGCAGGGCACGGAGGGGCAGACGACGCTGTTCTGAGAAGCGTCAGCGCTTGTCGAGCTGGCCGGTCTCGAACTGCATGGCGACCGCCGGGCCGCCGGTCTTGCGGGTCACCCTGGCCGCGGTCTCCGGGGCGACGCCGCCGAGCAGCGAGCCGAGCCTGAGGCTGACCGGCGCGACGTCGACCTCGCCGCGGTTGCGCTCGATCGCGCGCAGCGTCGCCGCTGCGACCTGCTCGGGCGTCTTCGTGCCGACGCCCTTGGGCAGCGTGACGTTGGCGTCGGCGAACATGCCCGCGTCGCGGATGAAGCCGGGGAAGATCGTCGACACACCGACGCCCGTGCCGTGCAGCTCGGCGCGCATCGCGCCCGCGAAGCCGCGCAGGCCGAACTTCGTCGCGTTGTACAGCGAGCTGCCGGCGGTCGCGGTCTTGCCCGACAGCGAGGACATGAAGACGAGGTGGCCCGAGCCGCGCTCGAGCATGCGCGGGACGAGCGCGTGCGTGAGGATGATCGGCGAGTGCAGGTTGACGTGCAGGGCTCGCTCGAGCTGGTCGTCGCTGTAGGTGGTCAGGCGGCCCGACCCGGGGACGCCGGCGTTGGCGACGAGGATGTCGGCGTCGACGTGCTCGCGGGCGAGCGCGCGGACCGCGTCGGGATCGGACAGGTCGGCGGGCGCGACCTCGCCGCCGATCTCGTTGGCGAGCCCGACGAGCACGTCGCCGCGCCGGCCCGAGAGCACGAGGTGGGCGCCGGCGGCGGCGAGGCGGCGGGCGATCGCGTGCCCGAGGCCACCGGTGGCCCCGGTGAGCAGGACGGTCCTTCCGGCGACGTTCATGCGCCGGAAGACTACGCGCCGCGACCCACGAAGCACCGCCGGCGAGCGCTCTCCGACCGCCGCGAGCGACGCATGCCCCGGGCGCTGCGGGGGGTCATGGCCGTTGCGTCCAGGATGTGGACGCTTCGTCCACAGCCCGCGGCGAGCGACGAGCCGCGCCTCCCGCGACCTACGACGGGAAGACCGCCACGGTCGCCGTGAACCCGTGCAGGAAGCTCTCGCCGCCGACGGGTCCGATCTCTCCGGCGGCGAAGAAGCCGGCGGTCGGGACGTCGCCGAGCGCGTTGGCGAGCGCCGCGGCGTCGTGGTCGGGCACGCCGAACATCCCGCGCCCGCGTCCGTTGCAGGTGAACATGAGCGCGCCGGCCGGCGCGTCGGATCCCAGCGCCTGCCGGCGCAGCGCGAGCGCCTCCCTGAGGTCGCGGTCCGCCGAGGCGGCGTCGCGCGCATGCACGCGCACGACCTGGCCCTCCTCGATCGTCGCGCCGACCGCGATCGTGCCGGTCTCCGGATCGCCGCCGAGCACGCTGCGCACGAGAAAGTCGCCGTGCTGGTAGTCGCCCTGGCCGCGCTCGACGACGATCCCGAGCAGCATCCCCTCCGAGAGCATCTCGCGCTCCGCGTCGTCGAGTCGATCGAGCACCGCGCGCAGCGCGCCCAGCGCCGGGCGACCGGCCAGCTCCTTGATGAGGCGCCCCTCGCCGGACGTGATCGTCAGCTCCGGGCCGATCGGCGTCGCGCCCTGCGACACGCACGGCAGCAGCTCGACGCCGTCGAAGCGCACCCCGACGGCCCCGCCCGGCACGACGCGGTCTCCGAGGAAGAGCGCGGCCTGGCCGCGCAGCGTGCGCACGCTCGTGATCCCGCCGAGCACGGGCACGCCCGGCGAGCGCTCGGCCAGCTCGGTCAGCACCGCGTCGGTCGGAAACGAGTACGGGTCGGGCAGCAGGATCGCGCCGCCCGCGCCCTGCAGGTCGGGGACGCCCGCGATCGCGACCCCCTCCTCGACCTCGGTGACCTCGGCGTGGAACGCCGACACGATGCCGTTCTCGAACGCCGCCGCCCACACGGACACCGCGGTGCCGCCCTCGATCTCGCGCCCGTCCCCGACGACGCCGCCGGCGCCGCAGCCGATCAGCACGTCGGGGGCGAGTACCTCGAGGACGCCCTCCAGCGTCGTCTCCGGCGCGGCGAGGTGCGCGCCGCACGCGAAGACGACCGCCAGATCGATGCTCGCTCCGGCAAGCTCGGTCGCGACCTTCGCGGCCGCTTCGACCGCGCCCGCTCGCGGGTCGGATGCGGTCGACAAGCCAGACGCGATCCGCACGCTCATCGCCGCCGCACGATACCCCTGCTCGCCGTCGCACGATAGCCCTGCGCCGCGCCGCCCATACTGCCTCGATGGCTGAGCCGGCAGCGGTCCTCGCGCTCTTCGGTCCGACCGCGGTCGGCAAGACCGAGGTCGCGATCGCCGTGGCCGAGCGGATGCGCGCGCGCGGCGGCGACCCGGTCGCGGTGTCCGCCGACGCCCTGCAGGTCTACCGCGGCCTGGAGATCCTTACCGGGGTGCCCGACCGCGACCAGCGCGCGCGCCTCGAGCACCGCCTCGTCTCGATCGTGCCCGTCGACGCGCGCTTCTCGGTCGCCGAGTACGCCGAGCTCGCCCACGCGGAGATCGACGCGCTGCTCGCCGAGGGCCGCACGCCGATCGTCGTCGGCGGCACCGGCCTGTATCTCCGCGCGGCGCTGGCCGAGCTCGCGCTGCGCCCGCCGCCGCCGGCCGGCGTGCGCGAGCGCTGGGAGGCCGAGCTGCGCGCGCGCGGGCCCGAGGCGCTGCACGCCGAGCTGGCC
>DASZOA010000519.1:0-8792 GCA_035551055.1 Solirubrobacteraceae bacterium | reverse complement strand
CCCCCGACGAGCAGGTCGACGTCGATGCCGTGCGCCGATCCGACGAGGCGCAGGTCGCGGCGTGCCCGGCGCACGAGCTCGCGCACGAGCGCCATCGGCTCGCGGTAGGACAGCGCGCCTCCGAGCGCGACCGTGTCGCCGTCGCGGACGAGGGCGGCGGCCTCCTCCAGCGTGCACCGCTTGTCGGGCTGCATCCGCGCGCGCATGTCACTGGGCGGTCATCCCGCCGTCGGCGGCGTAGATCGAGCCGGTGACGAAGGCCGCGTCATCGCTGGCGAGGAACAGCGCGACGCGGGCGATGTCGTCCGGCTCTCCGAGGCGGCCGAGCGGATACTTCTCGACGGTCATCGCGATCCCGCGCTCGAGATTACCGCCGCCGCGCTCGCGGATCAGCGACTCCATGAGCGGTGTCAGCACCGTGCCGGGGCAGATGCAGTTGACGCGCACGTTGCGCGGGGCGAGGTCGAGCGCCATCGCGCGCGTCAGCGACACGACCGCGCCCTTGGCCGCGCAGTAGGCGGCGAAGCGGCGGATCCCGACGAGCGCCGCGACCGACCCCTGGTTGATGATCGCGCCGCCGCCGCCGGCCTCCATCGCCGGAACGGCGTGCTTGGAGCACAGCCAGGTGCCCGTCACGTTGACGGCGAAGCAGCGCTCCCAGTCCTGCGCGGCAACGTCGAGCACATCGCCGGTGGCGTCCATCCCGGCGTTGTTGTAGAGGACGTCGAGCCGGCCCCACGCTTGGACGACGGCATCGACCGGCGCGCGGGCTCCGTGGTCCGTGCTGACGTCGGCGACGAGCGCGCGAGCCTCGCCGCCGGCGCTCGTGATCTCGCCGGCGACCGCCTCGGCGGCCTCGCCGCGCAGGTCGGCGACGCCGACGCGCGCGCCCTCGGCGGCGAACAGCCGCGCCGCCGCGGCGCCGATGCCCGAGCCGGCGCCGGTCACGATCGCCACCTTGTCGTCGAGCCGTCCCACCGCTGGGACGCTAGTTCGCACCCGATGCGTCGTGATGCGCCGCCGAAGACAAAGATCGTGTCGAACGTTGTCCCTCGCCGCCGACGCGCGCCCGGGCTCGGTCCCGCAGCGCGTGCTCGGCGGCCGCGAGCGCCGAGCGCCGCTGCGCGACCGACCGAGCGAGCCGCTTGGCATGCTCACGGTCGGCGTCGATCATCGCGGCCATCGGCGCGGCGGCGGCACCGCCGGTCACCGTGCGGGTCGCGATCGCCGCCTGCGGGTCGAGCGCGTCGGCGACGAGGCTCGGCTCGACCGCGAGCGGCTGTCCCAGCACCTCGCGGGCGGCACGGTCGAGCGCGTCCGCGTCCAGCGCCGCCGGGCCGGCGCCGCGCTCGATCGCGTCGGCCACGGCGCGGCCGACGACCCGATAGCACGCGCGATGGTCGAGATGCGTCTGCAGCATGACGGCCTCGGCGAGGTCCGCGGCCATCGCGAAGCCCTCGCGCAGCGGCCGCGCGAGCGCCGCGGCATCGAGCTCGAGCCGCTCGACGACGGCGGCGGCCAGATCGACGGCGCCGGTCGCCAGCTCCACCGCGCCCGCGCTGTCAGCGTAGGCGTAGAACAGGTTGTCCGTGCGGCCCGACGGGGTGCGCTGCGTCGCGGCGAGACCCGCGGCGCGGCCGATGAGGGTGCCCGCCGCGCCGCGGATCACCGGCAGCGCGTAGGGATTGCGCTTCTGCGGCATCAGCGCGCTGGCGCGGCAGTGCTCGGCGGCGAGCCGGACGAAGCCGAACGGCTCGCTGGCGTAGATCTCGAGGTCCTCGGCGAGGCGGCTCGCCGTCGTGGCGGCCAGCGTCGCGTGCGAGACGAGCTCGACGAGCCCGTCGGCCTGCCACATCGCGTCGCGCGTGTGCTCGATCACGGCGTCGAAGCCGAGGTCGCGCGCGAGCCGCTCGCGGTCGACCGGCACGCGCGAGCCGTTGACGCCGCCCGCACCGGCCGGGCTCGCGTTGACCCAGGCGAAGTCGCCGCGCAGCCGCTCGCCGTCGCGTAGCGCCGGCGCCGCGAACGACAACAACCAGTGCCCCGCCGTCGTCGGTTGCGCGACCTGCAGGTAGGTGAAGTCGGGCATGAGCGTCGCGCGGTGGCGGTCGGCCTGCTCGACGAGCGCTGCGGCGAGCCGCGCGACGGCTCGCTCGAGGTCCAGCACGCGGCTCCGCAACCCGATGCGAAAGGCGATCCGGCCGGCCTCGCGGCGAGGCCGGCCGGCGGCGAGCCAGCCGCCGGCGCCGCCGATGCGCTGCTCAAGCCAGCGCTCGCGGAGGTTGTAGAGGTCGCCGTAGCGGCTGTCGGCGAGCGCCGCGGGGTCGTGCTCCTCGAGCTCGAGCAGCGCAGCGAGCAGCGTCCGCTCCTGGTCGGGCGCGACGACGCCGTGCGCGCCGAGCGACAGCACGTGCGCGATGTCGGCGAGTCCCATGCCCGCCGAGAGCAGCTCGCGGTCGGCGAGCTCGCGCTCGTAGCCCGCGGTGACGAGCTCGGGCGCCGGACCCGCTCCGATCCGGGCGTTCGCGCCGAGGTAGCCCTCGGGGGGGTCGGTCATGCGCTCGGGTCCCGTTCGCCGGCCGCCAGCACCCGGTCGACGAGCGCGATCGCCGGGCGCGCGGCGGTGACCGGGTCGAGCAGCGCGTCGAGCTCGACGGCGCTGAGCGCCGCGGCGACGGCGGCGTCGGCGCCGAGCGCCTCACGCAGGGTCAGGCCCGCCGCGCGCCCGCGCATCGCGGCGGCGTAGACGACTTCGTGTGCGGTGTGCTTGCCGAGCCGGTCCGTGAGCGCGCGCATGACCGGCTCGGACTGCACGTAGCCGCCCTGGGCGTCGACGTTGGCGGCCATCCGCTCGCGGTCGACCTCGAGCCCCTCCACGAGCTCGCAGCCGAAATGCAGCGCCGCCGCGGTCATTACGCAGGCCTCGGGCAGATACGCCCACTCGGCCTTCCACGCCGCGCCGTCGCGCTCGTGCTCGTGCACGAGTCCCTCGAGCGCGAGCGCGGCCGCACCGCGCACAATGCGGCCGAGCGTGACGAGGTGCTCCGACAGCTCGGGGTTGCGCTTGTGCGGCATGGTGATCGACCCCACGAGCCCGGGCCGCGTCGGCTCGGCGACCTCGCCGATCTCCGCCCGCTGCAGGCCGTAGACCTCGCGCCCGATCTTCGCCAGCGTACCGGTGATCATCGCCAGCAGGACGACGAACTCCGCGACGCGGTCGCGGGCGGTCAGCCACGTCACGTCGGGCGCCGCGAGCCCGAGCCGGTCGCACAGGCGGGCCTGCAGCGCCAGCCCCGCCTCGCCCCAGAATGAGCAGGTCCCGACGGCGCCGGCCAGCTCGCCGACCGCCAGGCGCGGCCGCGCCTGGACGATCCGCTCGCGGTGGCGGCGCACCTCGGCGAGCCAGACCGCGACCTTGAAGCCGAACGTGACCGGCAGCCCGGGCTGGCCGTGCGTGCGACCCAGCACGACCGTCTCGCGATGCTCGCGCGCGAGCGCGCCGAGCGCCCGCTCCAGCCGCTCGACCTCGCGCGCGGTCTCGTCGAGGACGTCTCGCATGACGATCCCCGTCCAGGTGTCGGTCACGTCCTGCACCGTCGCACCCCAGTAGATCCACTCCCGCGCGGTGGGCGAAAGCCGCCGATGCCAGGCGCGGATGAGGCCGAGCGTGGAGTGGCCTGACTCGCGCGTGCCGGCGGCAATCTCGTCGAAGTCGAAGGCGTCGACATCGGCCGTCGCGGCGATCTCCTCGGCCGCCTCGCGCGGCACGAGGCCGAGGTCGGCCTGCGCCGCGGCGAGCTGCGCGACGATCCGCAGCCAGCTCTGCATGCGCCCACGCTCGCCGAAGCGATCGCGCGCCGCGGGCGTTGTCCAGAGATGCTCGTACACGACGGAGTCGACGATGTGCGCGCGCGTCACGCCGGCACCTCCCGCCATCCCGGAACGAGCCGGTGCAGCGCCTCGCGGACCTCCTCGAGCGTCGCGCCCCACGGCACGACGACGAGCTCGCCGTCGGTCTCGATGCCGCGCTCGCGCAGGCAGCACTTCACGAGCGTCGGCGCCGCCGGCCTCTCCGCTCGCAGGCGCGGGCACAGCTCGATCCGGGCGGCGGGGTCGACGCCGTAGAGCTCGCTGTGGATCTGGCGCGAGCGCTCGCAACCCAGCAGCGTCCATCCTGGGCCGCCGGGCGGCTGCGGCGGGCCGGAGTCGAGGAAGTCGACCGGACCCGCGATCTGAAGCCCGCCCGAGCGGCACGGCAGCAGCCAGTGGGGCGCCTGCTGCTCGGCGGCGATCTCGTTGAGGTCGACCGCGACGAGCTCGAGCGCCACCGGGTCGAGGTCCTCGTCGTAGTCCAGCACGCGCTGGGCCATGTCGAGCAGCTTCGGCGGGTGCGGCGGGACGACCTCGACGACGCGGACCGGCACGGGCGCCGGCTCGACGATGAGGTTGACGTGCTCGTTGCGCCCTTCGACCACGTACACGCGCGCCGACGCGCCGCTGGCCGCCGCGGCGCGCGCCATTTGCGTCGCGTTGCCGGTGTCCGTCCGCGGGTCGCGGACGAAGGCGGTCGCCTCCGGGCCGGAGATCCAGTGCACCTCGCTGACGGGGCGGAAGAGGCCGTCGCCGTCGGGCGCCTTGTCGACCGCGACGACCGCGTGACCCTCGTCGCCCTCGGCGATCAGCACCTCCGTGCGGCGGTAGACGCGGCGGCCGAGGAGATGGTCGCGCACCGCCGCCTCCGTCAGCGGCACCCCGAGGCGCTGCACGCTCACGCCGCGGTACGGCCGGCAGATCCAGTTCGGACGAAGTGGTGGGGTCACACCGCGGTCCATCCGCCGTCGAGCACGAGCATCGCGCCGTTCATGTACGGCAGGTCGCCGCCGGCGAGCAGCGCCACCGCGTCGGCGACCTCCGCCGCGGTCGCGACCCGGCCCGCCGGGATCTTCGCCAGCACCGCGGCGCGCAGGTCGGGCTCGTCAAGGCGCCAGCGCGTCATCGGGGTGTCGACCATCCCGGGGCAGACCGCGTTGGCGCGGATGCCGCGCGCGGCGTAGTCGGCCGCCAGCGAGCGCGTGAGCTGCACGACGCCGCCCTTGGACGCCGAGTAGGCGCAGCGCTCGGGGAAGGCGACGAGCCCGGCGGCCGAGGCGACGTTGACGATGCAGCCGGCGCCCCGTTCGAGCATCCCCGGGAGCGCCGCGCGGCACACGAGGAACGGGCCCGTGAGGTTGACGTCGATCACGCGGCGCCACTCGTCGACCGGGGTGACGTGGCATTCGGCGGCGGCGCGCGTGCCCGTGATGCCGGCGACGTTGACGACCGCGTCCAGCGCTCCGAGCTCGGCCTCCGCGCGCGCGACGGCACCCACCACCGCGGCGGCGTCGGCCACGTCGGCGGCCAGCGCGAGCGCGTCGAGGTCCGCGAGGCCGTCGGCGTCGAGGTCGACGGCGAGCACCGCCGTGCCGTGGCCGGCGAGGCGCTCGACACAGGCGCGGCCGATGCCGGACGCCGCCCCGGTGACGAGCGCCACCGCTGGCGTCACCGGCCGTCGACCTCGAGCAGCTCGAGCGTCTGCAGGATGTTGATCGCCAGCTGCACGTCGAAGCGGTCGCGCTGGCAGGCGAAGTCCAGCCCGGTCATCTCCTGCACCTTGTCGAGCCGGTAGCGGACCGTCTTGGGGTGGACGAACATCCGCGCCGCGGTGCGCTGCAGGCTGCAGTCGCTGGCGAGGAAGGCGGCGATCGTCTGCGTCAGCGCGCTCGTGTGGTCGCGGTCGTAGTCGAGAACCTCGCCGAGCACGCGCCGCGCGTAGTCCTGCAGGTCGCCGCGGTCGCCGGGCGCGAGCAGAAAGCGCATCACGCCGAGCTCGTCGAGCACGGCGACGCGGTGCGCGGCCGCACCCCTCGGCGCCGCGTTGAGCGCGACCTGCGCCTGCGAGTAGGCCTCGGGCAGCTCGCCGACCGCGGCGGCGCACGCGCTCACGCCCGCTGTGACGTCCATCCCCGGCGCGCGCTCGAGCAGCCGGTCGACGACGGCCCCGACGCGCGCGCGCGCCGCGGCCGGATCGTCCATCGCCGGCAGCAACAGCGCGATCAGCGACCCGCGCGCCGCCGCGAGCGCGGGCCCGCCGGAGGCCGTCGCCGCGCGCTCGACGACCTGCGCGAGCGACTCGCGCAGGGCGAGCTGCGGCAGCGTGTCGCCGGGTGCCGGACCGTTGCGCGAGCGGCCCTGCGTGCGGATCAGCGCCACGCGCACGCGCTCGGGGAGCTCGAGCCGCAGCGCGCGCGCCCAGACGAGCGCCTCGGCCGGGTCGGCGAGCTTGTCGTCGAGCAGATCCCAGAGGAAGTCACCGCGGACGCGCGTGCGCGCCTCGAGCACGGCGCGCTCGCGCGTGAGCTCGAGCGCGCACATGATCGTCGCCTGCTCGACGAGCACCGCGTCCAGCGGTGCGCGCGGGTGGCGCAGCGCCACCCCGAGGTGCCCGAGCCGCTCGCCGCCGGCGACGATGTCGCGCACGAGCAGCCGGTCCTCGTCGAGCGCCGAGCGCGTTCGCGCCGTGAGGCGCAACGCGATGCGCGGCTGCAGCGCCGCTCCGGCCGGCCCGCTGGCGGCGAGTACGCGACATCCCGCGTCGAGCATCGCTACGTCGGCGTCGAGCAGGCGCGCCACGCCCTCGACGACGTCGGCCAGCACGACGCCCTCGAGCACGAGCCGCATGAGATCGTCGTGCACCTCGGTCGCGCGGCGCAGGGTCTCGTTCTGCGCCTCCAGGCGGCGGTTGGCCTCCTCGAGCGTGCCGACGGTGCGGCGCTGGTCCTCGTATAGGCGGGCGTTCTCGACCGCGATCGCGGCGAGGTTGGCGAGCGTCGTCATCGCCTGCATGTCGGCCGACGTGTAGGCGGCCGGTTCGCGCCGCCAACTCATCGCCACGCCAATCGCGCGGCCGCGCGCGGCCATCGGCGCGCCGAGCGCCGCGCGCGTGCCGTCGGCCTGCGCGATGTCGGCGAAGTCGCGCGAGATGTGCGGATCGGCCTGGTAGTCGTCGACGCGGACCGGGCGGCCCTCCTCGAAGACCTTGCCCGCGACGCCCTGTCCACGCCCGACCACGAGCCGCGCCGTCGCAACTGTGCGGTGCCCGGTGCACGCCTGCATCCGGAGGGTCTCACCGCTCTCGTCGGCGAGCAGGATCCCGGCGATGTCGGCATGCGTCGTCGTCATTACGGCGTTCAGCACCGACAGCAGCGTGACATCGAGCTCGAGCGAGCTCAGGATGTCGGCGGCGACCTTGTCGAAGGCGCCGAGCCGCCCAGCTTCGACGGACGCGACCGGACCCACCCGCCGGACTCTAACCCCGTTGGCCTGCTCTCTGAAAGATAAATGGCCGGCCGGGCTTTATCACGCTGAGAGAACGAGCGGGCTGCCGCTGGCGCGTACGCTCAGCCAACCCCGGCCACGAGGAGGATGACGACGATTTCCGAGCTCGACGTCGTCGGTTGGCGGTCCGCCATCGAGGAGGCGCTGGATCGCCCCGACAGCCCGCCGATCCTGAACCTCTCCAACGACGGCGACGGAATCTACGACGCGATCTTCGTCGGCGGCGGAGCGGCCGGACGCTTCGGCGGCTCCTATCTGCGGGCGCTCGGCGGACGCGCGCTGATCATCGACCGCTGGCCGTTCCTCGGCGGCAGCTGCCCGCATCAGGCCTGCGTGCCCCACCATCTGTTCTCCGAGGCGGCGGCCCTGCTGGACCGCGCGCGCTGGTTCTCGGACGAGCTGTTCTTCCCGCCGTTCGACCCGTCGCGGGCGAGCATCCTCGAGCTCGTCGAGCTCTTCCGCGCCGGCCGCTCGACGGCGCACGCCTTCATGAACTGGCAGACGCAGGTCCAGCTCGAGGTCGAGTTCGTGCTCAACGCGGAGGCCGAGATCCTCGACGCCAACACCGTAGCGGCGGCGGGACGGACGTTCGAGGCGCGCAACCTCGTCATCGGGCTCGGCGCCTATCAGAAGCCGCTGGAGGTACCGGGCGCCGATCTCCCCGGCGTGCACGACTGGGCGACGCTCGTCGAGGACCTCGACTACGAGCCGTCGCGCTGCGTCGTCGTCGGCGGCGGCAAGGTAGCGGTCGAGTACGGGTCGTTCTTCCAGGCGACCGGCTGCGAGACGACGATCGTCTCGCGCTCGCCGGTCCTGCGCACGAGCGGCCTGCACCACGTCGACGAGGAGGTCCGCCGTTACGTCGTCGACGGGATGCGGATGCGCGGCATGACGCTGCTCGAGGGCGCGCTCGTGACCGCGATCGAGGGCGACGGGCGCGTCGAGCGCGCGGTCGTCCGGCACGCCGACGGGCGCGTCGAGACGATCGAGTGCGACTTCGTCTTCAACTGCACCGGCGAGCGCCCCAACAGCGAGCCGGCGGCGCAGGCGCTCGGCGTCGCCACGGGTCCCGGTGGCGAGATCGTCGTCGACGACCACATGCGCACGAGCGTCGACGGCGTCTACGCCGTGGGCGACGTCATCGGCTCTCCCATGGAGATGTTCAAGGCCCGCAAGTGCGGGATGACCGCGGCCCGCAACCTCATGGGGGAGGACTACGCCTTCGACTTCACGGAGTACCCCGACTTCCTCCACACGACATACGAGGTCAGCTGGGTCGGGCTCACCGAGGACGAGGCTCGCGAGCGCTACGACGACGTCGCGATCATCCGCATGCCGCCGAAGGGACAGGAGCGCGACAACCCGCTGCCGTGCGCCGAGGGGACGATGCTCTACGCCTTCGTCAGGCCCGAGCTGTC
>DASZOA010000518.1:0-2365 GCA_035551055.1 Solirubrobacteraceae bacterium | reverse complement strand
CGCGGAGCCCGGCGGCACCGCCGAATGGTTCGAGGGGCGCGTGCGTGGAGAGCGCCTGCGCCTCGTGTCGACGAGCGGTCGATCGCGTCTGCGCGCGTCGCTGGAGCACAGCCACGGCGACTGGCTGGGCAGGATCACGCTGCCGAGCGGCAGGACGCGCAACTTCGCCGTGACGCTCGCCGAGTTCGGCGCCGGGATCTACCGGATGAGCGTGTCGCGCGACGGCCGGTACCGGGGCCGGTCGCTCGACGGCAAGCGCCTGCGGGCCCAGCACACGGGACAGTTCCTCGCCGGACGGATCACCGAGCGCACCGGCGACTCGCGCACGTTTCGCATCATCGACCTCTCGCGCGCCTTCGCCTACTCCCGCGCGAGTGGCGCGCCCGGCAGCTACACCGCGATCGTCTCGCGCAGGGGGACGCTCGTCTACGGCCGGGGCGGCGTACGCGCGCTCGAGCGCGGCAGGCCGGGCCCGAACCTGCTCGCGTTCGACATCGCGCCGAGCGCGCGCCCCACGCCGGGGTTCTACTTCGGCAAGGTCGCGTTCTCGCGCGCGGTGATCGGCGTGCAGGTCCATCCGCGCGACGCGGCCGGGGGCCGGCGCGTGGACATCTACTCCTCGGACTCCGAGCCGGAGCCCAGAGGCGTCATCGCGTGGTTCTCCGGGGCGACCGCGACGACCACGCTCAGCCTCGGTGCGAAGCCCGGTCGCGGAAACATCGAGGCGACGATCGCGCCCGACCTCGTGTCCGGGACGATCGCCTTCGAGGACGGCGTCGCACGCCGGTTCTTCGCGCTGCCCGCGGGCGACGGTGCGGGGATCTACGAGGTCACCGTCGACCGGTCCGGCCGGATGCGTGGACGCTCGGAGCACGGCGGCAGGTTCAGCGTGCGCGCCGACGGCCTGTTCGCCGCCGGCACGCTGGTCACCGCCGAGGGCCGCCGGTTCAGGCTGCACATCGGAGATCTCGTCCGCAGCCTGCGCTACGGCATCAGGGCAAACCCCCCGGACAGCTATCGCGCCATCCTCGCGCCGCGAGGGCGCTTCATCTTCGGGCGAAGCTGCTGGCCGCGCGATTGCAATACGAACATCATCGGCCTCGACAAGGCCTGCTGAGCCCGGCGATGCCGCCTCGCGCGGATCCACGACAATGCCCTTTGAGGTACAACCCCCTCGTGCCACGCCTCGCGCTACCCCCCGCCGCAGCTGCCCGCGCAGCGCCGGCAGGCCCTGCGCAGAGTGGTGAGAGTCCGTCATGACGGACCCGGTGCGGATCGCGGTGGCCGGCGGCGGCTACGGCTCGAAGGTCGCCCTGCCGGTCTACGTGGAGCTCGAGGAGTTCGAGCCCGTCGCCGTGTGGTCCCGGCGCCCCGAGCGCGCGCGCGAGCTGGCCGAGGGGTCGGGGCTCGAGCTCGGGACGGCGGACTTCGACGAGCTGCTGCAGCTTCCCGGCCTGGAGGCGGTGCACGTGGCGACGCCCGTCGTGACGCATCCCGAGTTCGCCCGGGCCGTCGTCGAGCGCGGCCTGCACCTGGTCTGCGAGAAGCCGCTGGCCGACAGCCTGCACGCCGCGCGGGGGATCGTCCGAGCGGCGCGCTCGGCGGGAGTCGTGGCGGCCGTCAACTACGGGCGCCGCTTCGAGGAGACCCGCCGCCGCCTGCTCGAGCGCGCTCGCGACGTCGTCGGCACGCCGCGGCTGGTCTCGGTGTCCCTGGTCTTCGATGATCACGCCGACCCGACCTCGCGTCCGTACACGTGGGTGCACGACGCCAGCCTCGGCGGCGGGCGACTGCAGGGTTATGGCGTGCACGACCTCGATCTGCTGCTCGAGCTGTTCCCGGACGTGGAGGCGGTCGCCGCCGCGAACGAGGTGACCGTCCCGCAGCGGATCGCCGACGACGGCGACCTGCGCCCGGTGACCGCCGAGGACGCCTTCGGGATCCTGCTTCGGTTCCGCGGCGGCGGACTCGCAGTCGTGACCCTGGTGGCCACCGCGCGGCACGACCGCGGCGACGTGATCGAGGTCTACGGCGCCGACGGCACGGTCACGCTCGACGCCGACGGACGGCTGTCGTGGGGACGCACCGGCGAGGAGCTGCAGGTCGAGGGACCGCTGGACTCGTCGCCCCAAGAGGCGTTCAAGCACGTCGCGCGCCGCTTCCATGCCTCGATCCGCGAAGGGGCCGCGCCCGATCCCTCGCTCGACGAGGGGCTGCGCGTGCAGGCCGTCTTCGACGCGGTGCACATCGCGCACACCGAGCGGCGCTGGGTGCAGCCCCAGCGCGTCGGCGTCGAGCCCTGATCGAAGGCGCGCCGCGGACGGGGCTCGCGTCCGCTCAGCCGTCCCGCCGCTCGGCGTCGGCG
>DASZOA010000517.1:0-2402 GCA_035551055.1 Solirubrobacteraceae bacterium | reverse complement strand
TGCGCCGGCGCGGTTGGAAGCGCAGCGCAGGCCAGCAGGGTCACAGCGAGCTTCAGGACGGCGGGGCGGCTCATCGTTGTCGACTCCCTTGCAGATGTGAGGACTGGGGGTGCTCGGACGAGCTGGCGGCGACCGCTGGGGCGACCGGTGCCAGCGACTGGAGAAGCTCGGCGGCGCGCGCCGGGCCGGGGGCGGCGGCGAGGCGGGCGGCGATCGCGCGCGCGCGGTCGCGGTAGCGCCGCTCGGTCAGCAGCGCCTGGACCGCGGCGCGCAAGCCGCCCGGCGTGCAGTCGTTGGGCTTGAGGCGGATGCCGGCGCCGGCCTCGACGACGCGACGGGCGTTGTCGGGCTTGTCCCAGGTCGTCGGGACGACGACGAGCGGCACCCCGGCCTGCAGGCTGGAGATGATCGTCGCCGCGCCCCCGGTCGTCACGACTGCGGCGCAGCGCGGCAAGAGCTCGTCGTGGTTGACCCAGCGCGCGAGGTGGACATTCGGGGCCACGTGACCGAGGCCGAGCTCGTCCGGCGCGCGGTGGTTGCCGGTCGTGAGAATCGCCCGCACGGGCGTTCCCGCGAGGCCCTCCGCCGCCGCGCGCAGCACGAACGGATCGCCGTGGCGCAGCGTGCTCTCGGTCGCGTGGACCCATGGCGCGTCGATCGGGATCGCGTCCAGCCAGGCCTCGGTGGCGGTGTCGGCGGGCGGATGCCAGGTGCACGGGCCGACGTAGTGCACGCTGGCGGGCAGGTCGCGGCGGTCGTAGTCCAGCTCAGGCAGGTTGCCGACGAGGTACAGCGGCAGCCGCCCCGTGAACTCGTTGACCGAGCAGCCCAGCGGGCGCAGTCCGTGCGCGGCGCGCAGCTCGTCGACGCGCGCGCGCAGCCCGCGCGCGAGGAGATCGGTGAGGGTGGTCAGCGTGCGCGCGCGCGCACGCCCCGCGGGCGAGCGCGGCGGCGCCAGCCCGAGCCCCCACGGCGGCGCGTCGGGCCCGGGGATCAGCGGGCCCATGAACGTCGACGACGCGGCGACCGGAACGCCGCATGATTCCCACAGCACGACGATCGGACCCCACATCGACAGGTCCGTCGCGATCACGTCCGGCGCCCACCGGTCCAGCACGGACTCGAGGTCGGCGAGCTGGTCGGGGATCGTCTCCACGAGCCAGTCGCGGACGGCCTGCCGACCGACCCGGGCGGACTGCTCGCGCGTGCCCGCCTGCCGCTCGGCGGCCTGCACGCGCAGCCAGCTCTCGGGCTTGACGCGCTCGAAGGCGAAGAACTCCAAGCCCTCGCGCTCGATCGCCGGGCGCGCCTCCTCGCCGCTGTAGAACGCCACCTCCACGCCGCGGTCGCGCAGCGCGGTCGCGATGCTCATCTGCGGGAACACGTGCGCGTCGAACGGCCAGCACGTGAACAGGACGCGCGCGGTCACCCGTCGTCCCTCAGCGTGGCGCGGACCGCGATGTAGTTCGACAGCGGCCCGGCGGGGATCAGGTCGTCGGCGAGGTACACGAGCAGGTGCAGCGCCAGCAGCCGTCGGTAGATCCCCGGCCGGCGGAGCCGGGCCTTGAACGCGATCATGATCGCGAGATGAAACAGCTCGGTCAGCCCGAGCCCGGTCCGCGCGACGCGGTCGACGGTGAGGTCGGCGCCGAGGAGGGCGCGCAGTTGCGTCGCGCTGTAGTGGACGTGCACGCCCGTGGCGGACTCCTCGGCCGCCTCGAGCGGCGGCCAGGAAGGCCGGCGGCGCTGGAGCGCCGCGTAGACGTTGTTGGAGTCCAGGGCCGTGAGCACACCGCGGTGCGGAACGCTGACGATGATCACCCCGCCGGGGCGCAGCACGCGGTGGGCCTCGCGCAGCGCCGCGGCCGGGTCGACGAGATGCTCGAGCACGTCGAGCATGACGACCGCGTCGACGGCGCCGTCCGGGATCGGGAGCGCGGCGGCGTCGGCACGCACGAGCGGCAGCCACGGGAAGCGCTTGCGAGCGTCGGCGAGGTGGCGCTCGTCGGTCTCGATGCCGATCACGAGCCGTCGGGACGCGCCGCGGCCGGTGAGCGCGGCCGTGCCGTAGCCGAAGGCGCAGCCGACGTCGAGCACGCGACGCGCCTCGGCCGGCAGCCAGCGGCGCGCGCGGCCCCATCGTCCGGCGTGGGCGAGCAGGCGCGGACGATCCCGGCCGCGGGCGGCCGCCGTGCCGAACTCGAGCTCGAGATCGTCGAGCGCGAGCCGGCCCCGGCCGCCGGCGAGCACGGTCACCGTCGGCTCGCGGCGGCCGGGGCGGCTGGGAAGCGCTGCGGCACGTGGTGCGCGGCGAGCGACTGCAGTAGCTCGGCGGCGCGCGCCGGGCCGGGGGCGGCGGCGAGGCGGGCGGCGATCGCGCGCGCACGGTCGCGGTAGCGCCG
>DASZOA010000516.1:0-11160 GCA_035551055.1 Solirubrobacteraceae bacterium | reverse complement strand
CCGGGCCCGCTCGCCAGCGCGCGCGCCTGCTCGAGCTCGCGGTCGCAGCCGAGTCGCGCGGCGACCGGCGCCAGCTCGTCGAAGAGGCGCTCCAGGCGCGCGCGCAGCGGCTCGCGCTCGCCGGTGGCGAGATCGGCGAGCTGCGCGTCGAGACCGTCGCGCGCGGCGCTGAAGCTGTTCTCGGCGATCCGCCACGTCGGCGCCACCGCGAGCCGCTCGCCCGCGTCGACGCGCTCGTGCAGCCAGGCGACGAGCGCGTGCACGACCGCCGCGTACGCCGCCGCCTCGCCGACGGTCGTCTGCGTGTCGGCGACGCGAACCTCGATCGTGCCGAACCACGGGTGCAGCCGCAGCTCCCACCACCAGCGCCGTGTCTCGGGCAGCACGCCCGCGCTCACGCCCCAGCCCAGCGCCCGCTCGAACGCCGCCCAGCTGCCGAGCGCCGGCGGGACCCCCTGGCGCGGCAGCATCGCCGCGATCGCGGGCCGCACCGAGGCAAGCCCGCTGTCGCGGCCCTCGTAGAACGGGGCATTGGCGGTCAGCGCGGCGAGCTCGGGCAGATAGGAGCGCAGCGCGTCGTGGACGGCGACCGCGTGCTCTGCGCCGTCGACCGCGACGTGGACGTGCAGGCCGAAGACGAGCTGGCGCCGCGCGATGCTCGCGTAGTCGCGCGCCAGCTCCTCGTAGCGCGGACCGCTGTGCAGCTCGCCGAGCGCGGCGCTGAACGGGTGCGCGCCCGCGCCGGCGACGAGGGCGCGATCGGCCAGCGCGGCGGCGAGGTCGTGGCGTGCCTCGCGCAGCGCAGCCGCGGCGTCGGCGACGCTCGGCCGCGGCGGCGTGATGCTCTCGATCTGCGCCGCGACGAGCTCCGGCTTGAAGCGCACGTCGCCGTCGAGCGCGACCAGCGCCTGCGCGACGCACGGCGACAGGTCCAGCGTCCGCGGGTCGAGCAGCATGAGCTCCTCCTCCAGCCCGACGGTCGGCGCCCGCGGCTCGTCGAACGCGGCGCGCAGCGCGGTCGCGTCGAATGCTGGGGCGGACCCCTCGATGGCGGTGGGCTCGCGCGTCATGTTTCGTGCCCCAGCGCGCCAGGAATACCCGCCGCGCGTGCGCATCATCACCCCGATCCCCGGCGTCTTCCGCCCGCGCAGCGACACGTGGCTGCTGGCCGACGTGCTGCGCGCGCAGCCGACGCTGCCCGGCGCCGACGTGCTCGAGCTGGGGACCGGCAGCGGCGCGATCGGCGTCGCGGCGGCGATGGGCGGCGCGCGCTCGGTCACCGTCGTCGACGTCTCGCGGCGGGCCCTCGCAACCGCCTGGCTCAACGCCAAGATCAACGGCGTCCGCGTCCGGCCGCGGCGCGGCGACCTGTTCGCGCCGGTCGCCGGGGAGCGCTTCGACATCGTCGTGTCCAACCCGCCGTATCTGCCGAGCGAGCGGATCCCGACGCGCGGGGCGGCGCGCGCGTGGGAGGGCGGCGCAAACGGGCGCACCGTGCTCGAGCGCATCTGCGCGAACGTCGCGCGGCACCTGCGCCCAGGCGGAACGTTGCTGCTCGTGCACTCGTCGGTCAACGATGTCTCGCGCACGCTCGACGCGCTCGAGTTCGCCGGGCTGCGGGCCGAAGTCGTCGCCCGCGAGCGCGGGCCGACCGGGCCGCTGCTGTCCGCGCGGATGCCCGAGCTCGACGACGAGGAGCTCTACGTCGTGCGCGCGCGCCTCGCCTGACTGCGCTCGCCGCACGCAAGGCCGGTAGGCTGTAGCGCAGTGCAAGACCAGGGGGGCTGGCGACAGGCCGGCTGAGATAGCGCCCAGTGTGCGGCGCTGACCCTTCGAACCTGTGGGGTAATGCCCGCGGAGGGAGCGATGCTGACGCGGATCCGGGCGCCGGAGGAGGCGCCGCCGAAGGTGCAGACCGAGCTGGGCTCGGTCCGGCTGCGCGACGTGCGCAAGACGTTCGCCGCGCGCCGCCGCGGCGGCGCTCCGGTCACCGCGCTCGACGGCCTGTCGCTGCGCGCCGCGCCCGGCGAGATCGTCGCCGTCGTCGGCCCGAGTGGCTGCGGCAAGACGACCCTGCTGGAGCTCGTCTGCGGGCTCGCCGCGCCCGACGCGGGCACGGTCGAAGCCGCGCCCGCGACGCTGATGGCCCAGCGCGACCTGCTGCTGCCGTGGCGGGCGGCCGCCGACAACGCCGCGCTCGCGCTGCGCGTCGCCGGCGTCGCGCGCGACCGGGCGCGGCGGCGCGCGGCGGCGCTGCTGGCCGACTTCGGCCTGCGCGGCTTCGAGCGCGCGCGCCCGTACGAGCTGTCTGGCGGGATGCGCCAGCGCGTCGCGTTCGCGCGCACGCTGCTGTCCGGCCGCCCCGTGCTGTGCCTGGACGAGCCGTTCGCCGCGCTCGACGCGCTCACCCGCCACGAGATGCAGGACTGGCTGGCGGGGGCGCTCGCGATCGCGCCGCGGACGGTCGTGCTCGTCACGCACGACGTCGAGGAGGCGGTCGTGCTCGCCGACCGCGTGCTCGTCCTGTCGCCCCGGCCGGGCCGCGTCATCGCCGCGCTGCCCGTCGACGTGCCGCGGCCGCGCCTGCGCACCGACGCGCGGCTCGTCGCGCTGCGCGAGCGCGCTCTGCGGGAGCTGCGCGCGTGATCGCGGTGCTGCTCGTGCTGGCGCTCGTCGCCGCCTGGGAGGCCTACGCGCAGCTCAGCGGGATCGACGAGTTCGTGCTGCCCGCGCCGAGCGCGGTCGTCGCGGCGCTCCACGAGGACCGCGCGCTGCTGTGGAGCAACTTCACCGTGACCGCGGGCGAGATCGGGCTGGGCATCCTCGCCGCGCTCGTGCTCGGCCTGGCGTTCAGCGTCGCGATCCACTTCAGCGCACCGCTGCGGCGGGCGCTGTATCCGCTGCTGATCGGCTCGCAGACGATCCCGATCGTGCTCGTCGCGCCGCTGCTCGTCGCGTGGTGGGGCTTCGGCCTGACGCCGAAGCTCGCGATCGTCGCCCTGGTCTGCTTCTTTCCGATCGTCGTCTCGACGCTCGACGCGCTGGACCGCGTCAACCCCGAGCTGCGCAAGCTCATGCGCACGTTCGGCGCGTCGCGCTGGCAGACGTTCCGGATCGTCGAGGCGCCGGCGGCGCTGCCCGGCGTGCTGACCGGCGCCAAGCTCAGCGTCGCGGTCGCGTCGATCGCGGCGATCTTCGCCGAGCTGGCGGGCTCCGAGGAGGGCCTGGGCAACCTCATGCTCAAGGCGATCCCGCAGTTTCAGACCGCGCGCGCGTTCGCCGCCGTGCTGATCCTGTCCGCCTTCGCCGTCGCGCTGTTCGGCCTGCTCGCGCTCGCCGAGCGGCGGCTGCTGCCATGGGCCCATCGATCCGAAGGAGCCGCCACGTGATTCGCCGCCAGACGCTCGTCCTCGCCGCCGTGCTGCTCGCGCTCGGCCTCGCGGCCTGCGGCGAGCGCGAGGAGCCGACCGGCGCCGGCGCGACCGAGCGGGTCGACCTCGTCCTGGACTACCTGCCCAACGCCGATCACGCCGGCATCTACGCCGCGATCGCCGAGGGCGAGTTCGAGGCGGCGCGGCTCGACGTCGAGCCGCACACGCCGTCGGACCCCTCGGCGCCGCTGAAGCTGCTTGCGGCCGGCAAGGCCGACCTCGCGATCTCCTATGAGCCCGAGCTGCTGCTCGCGCGCGCGCAGGGCGCCCAGCTCGTGTCGGTCGGCGCGCTCGTCCAGAAGCCGCTGACGTCGCTCGTCTCGGCGGGCCGCGACGCGATCCGCCGCCCGGCGCAGCTCGAGGGCAGGAAGGTCGGCACCGCCGGCATCCCCTACCAGGACGCCTACCTGAAGACGATCCTCGAGCGGGCCGGCGCCGATCCCGCGCGGGTCAAGTCCGTCAACGTCGGCTTCAACCTCGTCCCGGCGCTGCTGACCGATCGCGTCGACGCGGTCCTCGGGATGTTCTGGAACGTCGAGGGGGTCGAGCTGCGGCGGCGCAACAAGGACCCGGTGATCCTGCGGATGGACGAGCTCGGCGTGCCGACGTACAACGAGCTCATCGTCGTCGCGCGGGCGCGCGACGTGCGCGACCGCGGGCCGCTGCTGCGCCGCTTCATGCGCGCGCTCGCGCGCGGCCACGAGCGTGTGCGCAAGGACATCGACGTCGGCGTGGACGCGCTCGTGAAGGCCAACCCGGACCTCGAGCGCAGGCTGCAGCGCGCTCAGGTCAGGGCGACGCTGCCGGTCTTCTTTCCGGCCGACCGCGAGCGGCCGTTCGGCTATCAGGACCCGCGCGCCTGGCGCCGCTACGCGGAGTGGATGGCCGACAACGACCTGCTGCCGAGCGCGCAGATCGTCCAGCGCGCGTTCACCAACGAGTTCCTGCCGGGCGAGGGCATCTGACCGCGCGCGCGGCTCGCCGCACGGTCTCGCTCGTGCACGCGCGGCGGCTGGCGCTGCACGCGCAGGGCCTCGCCGCCGCGCCGCCGCCCGCCGGCCGCGGACCCGCCGCGGTCGCGACCATGACGCAGCGGATCGGCTGCCTGCAGCTGGACCCCGTCAGCGCGGTCGCGCGCAGCCCCCTGCTCGTCCTGTTCGCGCGCCTCGGCCCGCTGCGCGACGAGGCGCTCGAGCAGGCCGCCTACGCGCGGCGGACGCTGTTCGACGCCTGGGCGCACGAGGCCTCGCTCGTGACGACCGCCGACCTGCCGCTGCACCGCTGGGCGATGCGCACGTGGCTGCGCGCGCCGACCGCGCGCGCCGAGCGCGCGCGGTCGTTCCTCGACGCCAACGCGCGCTTCTGCGAGGAGCTGCTCGACGAGCTGCGCGCGCGCGGACCGCTGCGCGCGCGCGAGCTCGAGGACCGCTCGGCCGAGCCCTGGCGCCACGGCTGGTGGACCGACGACGTCTCCGCGCGCCAGACGATCGGGCGGCTGCTGGACCTGCTGTGGATGACCGGCCGGATCGGCGTCTCGCGGCGAGTCGGCGGCGAACGCGTTTGGGACCTCTTCGAGCGCTGCCTGCCGCCCGGCGTCGCGGCGGCGGCGCCCGCCGCCGACCTCTCGGACGACGAGGCCGAGCGTGCGGCGACGCTGCGCGCGGTGCGCATGCTCGGCGGCGCCCGTGCCGGTCACGGCCGAGCGCACTTCCTCCGGCGCCGCTACCGGCGGCTGCCGGCGACGCTGTCGCAGCTCGTCGCCGCCGGTCGCCTGGAGGTCGTGACGGTCGCCGGCCTGCGCGGCGACTGGTTCGCGGCGCCCGAGGACCTCGACCACCTGCCCGAGCTCGCCCCCGGGGCGCGGACCGTCGCGCTGTCGCCGTTCGACAACCTGCTCTGCGACCGCGCCCGCACGGCCGAGCTGTTCGGCTTCGAGCATCGGCTGGAGATCTACGTCCCCGCCGCGCAGCGGCGCTGGGGCTACTACGTGCTCCCGATCCTGCACCGCGAGCGACTCGTCGCGCGCGCCGACGTCGCGCTCGACCGCGCGGCCGGCGTGCTGTGCGTGCACGCGCTGCACCACGAGCCCGACGTGCGCCGCAGCGCCGCGCTCGAGCGCGCGATCATGCTCGCGCTCGAGCGCCTGGCGGCGTGGCGCGGAGCGCGCGGGGTGCAGGTCCTCGCGGCTCACTGACGCCGGGGCCGGCGACGGATCGCAGCGCCGGCAGCGGGGCGCCGCGCATCACGTGCGCGCCGGCCAGGCCGCGCCACTCGCCGAAGCGGTGAAACAGTGCGCGCACCGCGGCCTCGTCGGCGCGCGCCGCGGGGTCGCCGCCCGACCGCGCCCGGCCGAGCAGCTTCAGGAAGTTGAGGTCGCCGGCCGGGATGACGTCGTAGCGGCCCTGGCCGTGCAGCGCGAGCATCTCGACGGTCCAGCGCCCGATCGTCGGGATCGCGAGCAGCCGCCGCCAGCCGCGCTCGTGGTCGGGCCCGTCGAGGTCGATGCGCCCGCGCGCGACCTCGCGGGCGGCGCGCACGAGCGCGATCGCACGGCGTCCGCCGAGCTCGAAGCCCTCCAGGCGCGCCGGCGCGCAGGCGGCGAGCGCCGCCGCCGAGGGCACGTCGCGCAGCCCCGTCTGCTCGCAGCGCGGACCGAGGGCGCGCACGATCCGCGCCTGGATCCCGGCCGCCTGCGAGGTCTGGATGAGCTGCTCGCAGATCGCCCACGCGAGCGCCTCGAAGGCGACGGGGCGGCGCTGCACGCGCAGCCAGGGCCGGCGCCGCAACGAGGGGCCGACGAGCGGGTCGTCGCGGTAGCGCTCCCAGAACGGCCGCAGGTCGTCGTCGACGCCGAGCGCGAAGCGCATGCGGGCGATCGCCGCCTCGGCGTCGGCGCGGTCCTGCGCCCGCGCGCCGAACAGCACCCGGCGCTCGCCGGGCTGTGCGACGCGGACGACGACCGGCCGCCCGGCGAGATGCAGCAGCCGCTCGAGCACGCCGCCCCGCCGGCGCATGACGCCGTCCGCACCGCCGTGCGCGGGCAACCTGAACGGCCAGCGGGGGACGACCTCGATGCGCACCTCCAGCACGGCCCGCAACCTACGCTGCCCGCAGGACGGCCGCGCCGGGCGATCGCGCTCGCCGGGACCTACTTGCCGCGCTCGCCGAGGACGTGCACGTCGACGAGGAACGAGCGGCTGACGAGCACGGGCGCGAGCATCCGGCGTCGGCGGCGCGCCAGGCGGCGGGCTCGCCGCCGCTGGACGACCGCGACGGTGGCGGCGCCCGCGACGACGCCCGCGCCGAGCACCGCCACCGTATGGACGGCCGCCGGCGACAGCGCCCCGGGCCGGCGCGCCGACCCGATGGGGCGGGCACGCGCGTCGCCGAGCACGGGCAGCCCGTCGAGCACCTCGGGCTCGGCCGCGGCCTGGTCGTACAGCTCTGGCGACTCGTCGGTCACGCGCGGCCGGCGAGCAGCCGGTCCCCCGTGCCCAGCATGTCACCGAGCTTCGTGAACTGCAGGTGGTCGAGGTAGTAGTGCTGAAGCAACGTCGACAGGATGACGATGTAGTACGCCTGCTGCAGGGCTACCCCGAACACGCCGTGGAGCACGAGCACGAGCGCGCCCGCCGCCGCCGTCAGCGCCACGCACAGCCCATAGAAGCGCCACGGGCGGTCGGGCCCGTTCATCTCCGCGACGAACCGGTTGTCGATCTCCCCGCGCTCCTTGCGCATCGCCATCAAGAACCACACGAGGGCCAGATACTGAAGGGAGTGCCAGACGTTGAAGCCCTGGAAGGCGACGTCGCTGTTGGGAAACAGCGGCAGCGTGAACCCGATCGCGATCGTCAGGCTGATCAGCAGCACGCTCGGGACGAGCAGCCGGCCGGCCCGCCAGTCGCGGATCGACTTGGCCACCCACAGCGCGAAGAACACCGCGAAGAGCGTCGCGATCCCGTAGATCTGCAGGTCGGCGACGAGCCCGCGCGTCGCCCACTCGGGCACGTACAGCGGCGTGCCGCCGAGCTGGAAGGAGCCCTCCAGGATCTGCGGCGTCGCCATCGGATACAGGCACAGGAAGACGACGCCGTAGTCGACGAGCTTCTCGCGCGCCGGCCGCGCGACCGGCGCCTTCGCCGAGTAGCAGTCGTTGATGTACGTGATCTGGTGCAGCACGTGGATCGACGCCCACATGAAGAAGACGGTCAGCAGCACCTGGATGTTCACGAAGGCCAGCACGGTGACGAACACCGGCAGCGCCATCGACGCGGCGAGAAAGCGCCGGTGCCGGCGGCGGTAGTTGGGCTCCATGAACGTGTACGTGAACGTCGAGTACAGATGCGGGCCGCCGATCAGCCCGGCGACGATGAGGTTGACCGCTGTCTGCGAGATCCCCAGCCCGTGGAACATGAGCAGCGGGATCGGCACGAGCGCCGCGCTGAGGATGAGAAACGACAGGTCCCAGCTCGGCGAGCGCAGCCAGACGCCATCGGCGGCGCGCGCCGTCTGCGCGGACCGCAGGTGTGTGGGGACAGCGGCGACAGCCTCCATGTCAGAACCTCGATTCGTAGACGCGGAAGCGCTTGACGACGCGGCCGCCCATCGCCTCCATCCCCCGGTTCATCGCGCGGTTGCTCTCGAGGATCCAGCCCATCTCGCCCCACTTCTGGGGCGTGATCCTGGCCATGTCGAAATGCTCCACGTAGAACCGGGCTGCCGTTCCGGTGTGCTGGTACTCCGGCTT
Source organism: Solirubrobacteraceae bacterium (assembly GCA_035551055.1). Classification (GTDB taxonomy): domain Bacteria; phylum Actinomycetota; class Thermoleophilia; order Solirubrobacterales; family Solirubrobacteraceae; genus CADCVQ01. The sequence goes on along the minus strand of DASZOA010000516.1, from coordinate 2,982 downwards.
GACCCCGAGGAAGCCGACCCGCACACGGTCGATGATCTTGCTCCGGCGCAGGAAGTACCACCAACCGAAGGGCAGGATGCGGCCTTTCATCCGCTTGAGCACCTGGTTGATGTCCGGCACCGTGATCGCGATCCCGATCGTCTCGCCGTCCTTGTCGGCGACCATGAACCAGTGCCTGTCGAAGACGAGCTGCAGCTCCTGGGCGTAGTGCTCGAGATCTGACTCCGAGTAGGGCACGAAGCCCCAGTTCTTGCGCCAGGCCGCGTTGTAGACCTCGCCGAAGACCTCGATCTCCCTGCGCAGGTCGCGCCGGCGCATGTGGCGCAGCCGCACGCCGTGCTTGGTCTCGCACTGCTCGGCGAGCTCGAAGATGATCGGCAGGATCCGCTCGCGGTCGTCGATGACCAGCTCCCAGGTCCACAGGTCCACCGCCTTCGTCAGGCCGGCCTGCTCGCAGCGGCGCGCGTAGTACGGCGGGTGCCACGGCTGCTTGACCATCGGCTCGCGCTCGAAGCCCTCGATCAGCACGCCGCACTCGTCGTTCATCGTGTAGTCCATCGGTCCGATCATGTGGTGGCGCCCGCGCTCGGCGAGCCAGGCCTGCGCGGTCTCGACGAGCGCCGCCGCGACCTCGGCGTCGTCCTCGAGCTCGAGGAAGCCGAACATCCCGGTGCCCGGCCCGTGCTGGGCGTCGTAGGCGCCGTCGACCTGCGCCGAGATGCGCCCGACCACCCGGCCGGCGCGGCGCGCGAGGAACTCCTGCGCGCCCGCGTGCTTGAAGTACGCGTTCATCCGCCGGCTGTGGAACATGCGCCGCTCCAGGCGCAACGGAGGCACCCACTGCGGCGAGCTAGAGTGCAGCCGGAACGGGAGGTCGATGAACTCCCGCAGATCCCGGTTCGAGGAAACGGCCCGCACCTCGACGCTCACGGTCCGCACGCTACATGGCCTCCCTGTCACACGACGTCTTCGCCAAGGTGCGCGGACACGAGCGCGCCGAGCAGCTGCGCGCCGCCCGCGAGGCCGACCTGCTGCCGTACTTCCGCACGCTGGAGGGACCGGCCGGGCCGGTCGTCGAGATGGAGGGCGCGTCGCGGATCATGCTCGGCTCCAACAACTACCTCGGGCTGACCGGCGACGAGCGGGTGATCGCCGGCGCCCAGGCGGCGCTGAACGCCTACGGGACGGGCCTGACGGGATCGCGGCTGCTGAACGGGACGATCGCGTTGCACCTCGAGCTCGAGCGCGAGATCGCCGACTGGATGGGCACCGAGGAGGCGCTCGTCTTCACGACCGGCCATCAGGCGAACCTCGCCGCGCTCGGCACGCTGCTGGCGCCCGGCGACACGGTCGTCGCCGACTCCGGCGACCACGCGTCGATCCTCGACGGCTGCCTGCTCAGCCGCGCGAAGCTGCGCGCGTTTCGCCACAACCGGATGGACAAGCTCGCGCGCACGCTCGAGAAGGCCAGCGGCGACGGCGGCGGCATCCTCGTGGTCGTCGACGGCGTCTTCTCGATGGAGGGCGACGTCGCACCGCTCGGCCGGATCACCGAGCTGTGCGAGCGCCACGGCGCGCGGCTGATGGTCGACGAGGCGCACGCCGCCGGCGTCCTGGGCGCGCGCGGCGCGGGCACCTGCGAGCTGCTGGGCGTCGAGGACCGCGTCGACCTGCGGATGGGCACGTTCTCCAAGTCGCTGGCCAGCTGCGGCGGATTTCTCGCCGGCGATCACGAGGTGATCGACTTCCTGCGCGTCCAGAGCCGCGCGTTCCTGTTCACGGCGGCGGGGGTCCCGGCGGCCGTCGGCGCCGCGCTCGCGGCGCTGCGCATCGTGCGCTCCGACGAGGGGCCGCAGCTGCTCGCGCGCGTGCTCGACAACGCCGCCTACCTGCACGCGGGTCTGCGCGAGCGCGGCCTGAAGGTCGTCGAGCACGAGGGCGACCAGATGACGCCGATCGTGCCCGTGATCGTCGGCGACGACTGGAAGGCGGTGCTGCTGTGGCGAGCGCTGTACGACGCCGGCGTCTTCGTCAACGTCGCGATCCACCCCGCGGTGCCGCCCGGCGGCGCGCTGCTGCGCACGAGCGTCATGGCCACCCACGACCGCCCGATCCTCGACCGGGCGCTCGACGCCTTCGCGGCGGTCAAGGCAGATTTCGAGGCCCAGCACGGGCCGCTGCCGGCCTGACCGCTGCTTGTCCAAACCTTCACAAGCCGGACACCGAAGAAAAAGCTCGCTCCGAGCGAGCCCGCCGGATGGCCGCGGGTTGATCGCGCGACGGGCCTGTCATACCGTCGCGGAGCGCTCGGCGCACGCGAGCGGAGCGGGACAGACGACGGGCCGCGAGCACCGAGGGACGTGCTCCAGAGCCGATCGGCTGTCCGCGATTCCGCACGCCGCGCGACAACCACGAAACAACACAGGCTGTCCTTCGGACGGATGGAAGAGCAGCCGGGGAGGACCCATGCACGACGCAGCAGCGACGATGGCCCCCGCGCGGCCGCAACACCTGCAGGCCCTTCAGCGCGCCAACGAGGTACGCCTCGCGCGCGCGGAGCTCAAGCGCAACGTCAGCGCCGGGGCGATCACCGTCGGCGAGGTCATCCTGACGTGCCCCTGGGAGGCGGCGAGCATGACGATCGCCGAGCTTCTCACCAGCCAGCACCGTTGGGGGACGAAACGCTGCAGGAAGTTCCTCGCGGAGATCGGGATGCCCGAGACCAAGACGATCGGATCCATGACCGAGCGCCAGCGCAGCGTGCTGGCCGCGGTGGTCAGACCCGCAAGCTGAAGCGGCCGGTTCGCGGGCACGGATGCCCGCGACCGCCGCGCCCTCCGCTCAGGCCGGCGCCCGGCTCTTCGCCGGCGCGGCCCGGGGCGCGCGCGCGGCCGCCGGCGCGGACCGCGGCACGGGACGGCGGCGCTCGGCGAGCAGCAGCACCGCCGGCAGGACGAACAGGACGCCGAGGAGCGCCACCGT